>NZ_FRBF01000007.1 GCF_900142545.1 Fibrobacter sp. UWT2
GTCATATTTTAGAAAACCTTGCAATATTTTCACAGGGTAGAAATCAGTTTTTCCCAATAGTTATGCGGGCTGGGCGGGATTTTAAGGGACGACTAATTAATCACTTGAGCAATTCGGCACAGTAAAGTCATGTGGTATCGGGCCCGTTGTTATTTGAATCCAATCTGCAACAGGAGCAAGAATGTAATACCCATTATCTACCTTTGTTATACCAGCTCCCCTCAGAGCAGTTTCACAGTTCTTAAGATCAGTACAAAATCCAGACGCGATTCTTTTTCCATTAATATAAATCGGATATTTTCGATAGTTTTCATTTATTTTATGAATATCTTTCGCAAAAATACATTTAGGAGTAGCATTACTCTTTCCATCTATATTTTCCGTTTTTAGATCATAACAAAGGCTAAACGGATCGCATGTACATCCGCAAGGCGGCACCACATACTTCACCTTAAATGTACAAGGTTCTCCATCGCCAAGGCTACTTGAAAGCGTCAATGTATATTCTGTTCCATCATCCGTTGACGCAGCCGTTTCACCTTTAATCTTTTGAGGAATCGGACCAGACCTGTACGCACCGCCTGTTACATCCGTAAAGGAACCTCCCGAAATCGTATAGGAACAGCCCCCAGTATACCCACCCCAGCCCCAGCCCCAAGAAACTGCCGGACAATGCAACACATCTGTCGGTTCCACAGTGACATCTGCACCCACAGCAACTTCCATATCATCCGGGCAAGTATATGTAGGACCGGCATAATTAACAACAATATCGCACTCATCCGATCCTAGACCGTTTTCGACATGGAACTTGTATGTATTCTCTCCGGTTCTATCGGCAGATCCCAGGAAAGACACGGACGTTTGCGTCGTAATGACACCTTGGCCCTTCTTTGTTCCATTGGGCGTTTCAAACCAGTAGGAGCATTTTTCTTCACAGTTTTCCACCGAAATGGGAGAAACCACAATAGTCTCATTATGGCCGGCACGTATTGGGGTCGTCGGGCACGTCACTACAGGAGCTGTAGATGCAGGAGAAGCGGTCGCAGAACAGGAAATATTATTACCCAGCGAAGTATTACAAGTCACGCTAAACGTGGTTGAAGTTTCCGTCGCCAAGGTGAACGTCTGATTAGAAAGAGTTCCAGGGCAAGTACTGCCTTCAGCCTTACAATCAAGCGGTCCATCATACGTGCAATAATATATATCAATACCCGGCATCGCTTCTACCACAAAGGTATTACTTTCGCCCGCTTTCACTTCATTTTCGATGGAGCAAACAATCGCATCGGTCGTACTAAAGGTACCCATACATTGAATTTCAGAATCGCTAGCCTTCGTAATAATAAAGGTATGGGAAGCGTTGTCATTCGGAGTTGTAAAAGGTCCCACCGATATATTACGACCTCTACGGATATTTCCCGTCCATGCCGGACTAGTGGCATCATCTATATAGATGTTGTATTCCTGCGGGTCAAGCCTACTGGTGACATAAACATACTCATTTGAGTTCTTCAAAACAAGATCATTCATCGAACATTCAAGATCACCCGACGGCGTACGTTCATCCGTAATTTCAAATTCTTGTGAACAAGGGGTAAAGGGATATTCGGCATTGCTACTTTCCAGAACCATTCTATATGTTCCAACAGCTAGCTTTTCACTCTGTGTATTTGCAACATCAGGATCCGTGGTCAGGTTAGATACATTTCCACTTACAGCGCTATTTGTAGCAACAGTTGCCACATCCGAGCCATTCTGCTTTACCTTTATCGTATAGCCGCACTTCGGGCTTCCTTCAGAAGTTTCTGGGCACCCTGCAATGGAATAAGTCATGATAGGCAATCCCATACCCTGCCTCTTAGAGCGGGAATTACTTGCAATACGACAAGAAGACGATATCTTCGGCACAGTCGTCGTGCGAGTGATACAGGGGGAACCTTCAACGGTGTGATTCGTATTATCAACCATTTCTATCCAGAATTGATAATCTATAGACTCACCATTACCCATATTATAGGGTGTGTGATCAAGGTGAATTTCCCATCCAAAATCATCTCCCGAGAAGGCGCAAGGGCTAGGGGTTTCCGAACAATTTTTAGTATTGCCCGTTAAGCTCGTTTCAAAAGAACCAGCCCTAACTCTAGTCAAATCGACAGATTTAACTTGAGAACTGGTTCCAGCCGTTATCGTTGCAGAAACATTCCACACATCTCGTTGCGGATTATATTCCGCTCTACAGCCAAAAAGGCTCAACGCATTGGGACAACGACTATTCACCGAAATATTGCCAACACCAGAGGCATCATCATATTTCACGTAAACGCCAACGACTTTTTCTGGATCAAAGCCATCTACATTAGAGACCCCATCCACACTTATATTAAGTACGACCCCGGTTCCAGCAGCAGTCGATGTATAAGGTTGGCTATAAATCGGATCCGCACCATAAGTATAGCCTGATGTAGAATTTTGGCTAAACAGGTAAACCGTCACTTCGGCGCCACTCGGATTGTCTAAAGTCACAATTAAATTGGCGCCACGGAAATTGGCGGTTTCGCCATTCGCATCGATTCCGAAATACGTACCTTCAGCACCGTCGACAGTCTGTGTCAGGTATTTATGTTCAGTACAGTTGGTATAGTTTCCGACCCAGAAAGTTCCACAATGGACAGCCGCAATACTATTCGCCCATGGAGCTTCTTCTCCATAAACTTCGCAGCCAACACCGCTAACTCCTACACGAGCCGTTTTGTTTCCGTCCACAATATTTCCATTTACTTCAACGGTATTGCCATGCAATCCTTCAGAGCCCTCTCCAGAGAAATTGTACCCTGTTGAGCTACATTTTTTATAATCATCAGAATTTTCTACATAGCCCGAGCATCCCGCATCATTTCCATTGTAGTAATAGTCGGGAGTGCATTTATTAGCCCCAAACCATGTTGATAAACCAATCCACGGTTTTACATCCCTATTCTGAGGAACTAGGCCACCGGCATAAGCCGCTCTAAAGGAGCATGAAATAGACGGGAATTTATCCCAACATTCAGAGGAATATTCATCACTCTGCCAGCCAATACCATAAAGTTTGAAATTTTGATCCGACAAGCGGTACCCAACATACTGGTTATAAGAATCAGAAAGATGTTGAACCCCACTCAATTCACTTTGCGTCAATTCAAAGGCTACTGCCTGGTACTCTACACTAAATGCATCTGTATAGGCTTTTATCACCAAGATGTCGCGGTTATCATTATTTTTAGTCAATGTGGCAGCGACAAGGATAATGTCTCCCTGATTCACCATCGCATTTCCAATATTCTTCGTCTGGCAGGTATTTTCACCATTCACACAGATTCTAGCTTTCAGACGATTCAACCTATCGCTAAATACATTAAGCATCAGGTAACTCGTTGCATCTTCTTCGGCACGCAGCAGGAATCCAGACTGTTTGATAGTCGCCTTCGCCTCATCATCTAACGACACTTCTTCCCTAGGCACTTGGAACTGAGCCTTAAGCGTTCCATAGCCACCCGCCACAACCGTGCTCATAATCGTCACGGATTTCTTGGCATCTTCCTTGCTACGTCGTGTTGCACTAGACTTAAGCGATATTCGGCCATCTCCATCGAACTGAATATCATCAACATCGCCACTTACAAGTCGCCACTTGGCATTCGGATGAGACCTTGTGGCATCGAGGCAATATTCCTTTTCGGGGTTCGTTTCGGCACAGATAAAGCTGCTTCTATTCTTATAAGTTCCTCTATAATCATCATCCTTGTAAGACGCATCTTTAAATTCATCAAAGAAGCAATGCTTGTCACTTTCATTAAAATGGGCATGAACAATATCATTTCCAGTAATCGTTATCGTATATGTATTTTCAGGATAGGGTACCTTGGAACTCGGGCAATCCGTTCCACTTTCACACATCCAATAATCAAAGTCCGCCTTATCCGAATTTTCCGGGAAAGACAACGTCACTACAGAGCCATAATAGACTTGCACTTGACATTTTTCAGCATATCTTTCCGCATTCTTGAAATCGCCGTAAGAACAGTTGCTCGTCACCGGCTCAGTAGCCCCCGGTTGAATCACAGAAATATTTATTTTCTGGCTCGTATTGATAGGCTCATCCGTGGCAAATCCTGTAGAGAACGTAAATTGTTTTGCCTTAAGCGATGCATAAAGGGTTACCTCAGAAACTCCAGCCAAACTCGCCTGAGGAATCAAATTGTCACCAGGGACAACCGCTTCACAACCATTTGGAACATAGCCGTCGAGGATCTTAAGAGAAATGTCCCCCATATTCTTACAATTCCAGGAATCATTTGCATCTATCCTGGAGCATTGCACACCATTTGCCATAATCCATTCCGAATTTGTCGAACAATCCGGAGCCGATTTCTTAGCGCATTTAGCTTTGTCCGCATCAGAAGACCCATCACCATTCGCTGTACACCAACTTTCTAACGACTGCCTACGAACGGCCACATCCGAAGCTACCTTAATGCTTTCGATATAAGGCGTACCAATAATACAACCGCCATCACAATCGGTAATTTGGAAATCCAATTGTCCCGTAGTAGCCGAAACATTTTTTACAGTGAATATATTTGTGGTTCCAACAGCCGTATTTATGGTAAATTGACAATCATTACCCGTACAGGTACCATTTGCAGCAGGAATCATTGCTATATCCCAACCAGTAACCGATGCAGGACGACGAACCGTTACCTTATATACTCCTGCTGGGCCTCCCGAAGTAGCCGTTACATTAAGCGACACAGTGGTTTCTTCATCCGGTCGCAAATCCACCCAAGCTTCACCAAAGGATACCGGAGGAGTACTAGCGTCACCAGAGACAACGACATAGAACGGAACCGTAGATTGTCTACCCAAAATAGAGCCTGTCACATGGCAAGTGTATATTCCTGCTTCCAATTCTTGGTTACTTGTAGTTAAACTTGTACCCACAGGAATTTGGTTGTTACAATTGACGTTCGGAGAATTGTCAAGAGCAGCCTTGCTATTCAAGGGAATAACTCGATAATACTGGTCCAAAGAACCCTTGGGTGTTCTCGGCAAATAAATAATGCGAGGCAGCACGATAAAAGACGCTTCTGGCTCTTGCGTACCACTTGACAAGTTGCTTATTTTTTCTTTGTTCGCATACTGAGTTTCTACCGTAATAGACAACTGGGGCGCAACCGCAATATAGTAGTCATCCGATGCTGCGGCAGCAGCAGCGGCAGCCGGATCCGCAGTAGGATTGACTAACGCCGTAAATTCCGGATTTTCTTCGATAAGTCCAGCGTTGACCAACGTCCGCATAACAGACCTATTATAATCCAGAATCACACCACCTTGGTATTTTTTCAATGTTTTACCAGGTTCCATCATTACAGAACCTGATATATGGACATTATTAAATTGAGCAATATCCCCTTTAGAATAAACAAAGTAGTTGTAAGTTTTACCCGTAGCGCCTTGCAACTCATTCGACGCACCACGACCCAGATAAAATAAAACTACAGCATTACTTGCAGTAGGCGGAAGATCAGTCTGCCCCATCACTCTTGGAACATAGATAATAAAGTTATGTTCCAATTTTTTATCCGTTTTAATATCGCCTTTACGAACATAATCCCATCTAATGGGTAAAAAGCCTTCATACAATTGACCCGCAGCCGCGGCAGTGTTATAGCAATCATTTAAGTCATCGATTGCATCATCATTCATCACAAATGCCGGGTCAATACCACAAAGATCATTCGCCAGCTTCTGTTTCCAGGCGGCAGTATCCTTTAAGAAGATTGCTTGAGGAACTTCTCCTGTCGACAAGTCAATCATTCTTCCATAGGCATTCATTTTGTCAATCTTTTCCCAATAATTGTCGCCGATATCTTTCAGCACATCATCAGTCGGATGCCACGACTGAACTTTAGAGGCAGAAACATTATTACCCGTTGAAGCAAAAAGGAAGTATCGGTCATTCACATCACCAACATTTTCCGACCCACAAGCTTCATAAAAGCCCTGGCAATAGCCCGTTTCTGAGCAAGTCGCTGCCTGCTTACATACTTTCACGGTCACATCAAAATCATCATAAAGATAAATAGGGCTTCCAAGATTCATCCTTTTATTATTGGACGAACTCTTCGGTCCAGAAATTTTAGACAAATAAGTACTATGTCCAACACCATCAGCATTCTGAGCTCCTTCCCCTGAATAATTTAATTCAGCATTATCCTTAAATACAAGATTCTTTCCTATAGTAAACATCTGAGCGTCATTCGTTCTGGTCATCGTTCCCCCAACCGTCATATTGCCGCTCACATTTATCTTACATTTCTGATCAACATCCCCTCCAATATAGACGTCACCATGAACTTCCAAGTCTCCCGTGCACACAATATTTCCGCCAACGTAAACAATATTTGTATCCAAGCCTGATCTACCAAAGAGATAGGCTCCATCCGCTCTTAAATCCCCTCCTACATAGAGGTTTCCGGACTGTGTAACAGCACCACCATAACGAATCTCCCCTGTCACAACCAAATTGCCTATTTTAGGGGTATTATTCGTAATCCAATCCCCATTAATAATTGCAGACTGAATAGAGTCACTACCCGTAATACCAGTACTTCTTCCTTGGAAGGCTTCTTCATAATTGAGGCCGGAATGTTCGGTAGGCAGCTTTACCCTATAAAGGCCACTTACGTTTAAAATGGCCACTTCAGTATGTTTCGCCTGACCATTACGGGCTTCGCCTTCCGAAACTAGTTTCAATTTATAGGTAGAATTTTCCGTCGTTACGCCTGTCAACCAAACATTGAACTTTTGCCCAGGACGGACCAATTCAGTAAGCATACCATTCAATTTTATTGCAGCATTACCACTCGTCTTGTACTGTCGAATAAGTGCACCCACGTCATTGGCATGGTACGTCATCCAACTACGGGCACTTTCAATACCCGCTACAGCACTCTGGTAAGCTTCACGTTCCAGCATACGACTAGAACTAGAACGAGATTCGCTCGTAATCCACTTGTAAGTGGCAGTCGCGGCAATGGTCGCAACGAGCATAAAGAGAAGGACGGCGATAAGAGATACACCGGCCTTTGAATTTATTTTTTGTTCTAGACGCATAACAACTCCTAAATTCCCACACCATTGCTAGGAGCGGGAACTACAATATCGATATGACCAGTTTCGCCAGCATGGCCGTTCTTTCCGCCTCGGCCAACTTCTAATTCTATTTTAAAGGCTTTCACATTCTTTTTATCTACAGTCGGGATAGTAATCGCCGGGTCAAATACATAGTTGGACCCTGCGATTCTCTTCAATTTCAAATTCGATATAGTGACCGTACCGGATCCAGCCAAAGGCGAATACGTTGCAAAGGTAAAAGCCATACAAACATTTTCAATTTTCTGCGGAACCGTAAAACGCATCGTTCTATTTCCCTGAGAAGTCGTACTGGTAGGGGGATAGAACAAGAAATCATTGAAATTCGCTATGGGTTGACCACTCGTATTGCGGAAACCTACTGCCATATGGTCTCGACCCGGAACAAAGAGCTGGGCTGCATCCGATTCATCATTCGGATAAGCTAGGCCAAAGGATATTTCGTATTCGATCCCCGCCTCTAAAGTAAGCTGTCGGCATTCACTAAAAGCGGTTGAAGTTCCACTATTCATTGCCACATACAGCTCATTCTTTTGTTTCAGTGCATCATTAATGGTACCATTCGCATCATTATAATTTCGAGCGAACCCTCTCAACGAGACACCGGTTCCTCCACCAGACACATACGATGGAGCAATAATATCGGCAGCATCTACACGAGCAATCAAGCTAAAAACATCTGTACCTACAGGCGGAAACACTTGTTCATCCTGATGGTCAGCATCGGCATTACTCCGTATAGAGGGAATTGCAGGGTAAACCTTGAACTTTTCAACCCCTGTTGCCATTTCTATAGCTCCAGCAGAGCACGGATCTCTCTTTGGGTTATACGAGCTAAGTTTATCCAGGAGCACGCAATTACGCTTCAAAACTTTTTTAGTGTCATCAACGGACCATTCAACCTGTTCCGTCGCTTGGTAACGACCTTGATCATCATAACGGAGGTATCGTATGGTAAAATTATCATATGCATCTGAAATAGGATCTATGTTGAAAGAAGAAAGATCGCTAGTCGGATCCATATAGACATTGACTACATGTCCATCAAAAGAATCATTATCGCCAGGAACAGTATTTTCCTTTGAATACTTCGCCCCCGTCTGCTGAACATCAGCCTTAAGTAAAGACGCCAATTCTTCTGCTTCATGAGAAGACTTGATCATATTGTCGGTACGAATACGGAACTTCGTCGAGTTGCTGAAAGCTTCGCCCGCAATAACGACAACAATGCCTACAATCGCCATGTAGACAAGAAGTTCCATAAGGGTAAAGCCAGACTTTTTCATCGGATTACCCCCGAAACTGTAATCGACTGAACGGAATTTTTAAAATGCCAACTGACCTTAACATCTAGACGCTTTGCATACACATGCTTAACGCTCTGTAAAGCCGTAGAGTTTTGTACAGCATACTCATTATCAGGAGACACCGTAATCTCGGCGTCATAAAGCACTTTCATATCGTGTTCAATGGCGCCCGGTTGGCCTTTCCAGGTTCTTTCGATATCTGATATCACAATGGGATTTGCAGCCAAGTTGGCATCCGACAAACGAGCAATACCAAGAGCACTCAAGGAATCAATCAGATTCTGAGCGACTTCTGTTGCTCCGTCACGACCACGTATACGGAGCAGAGCATCATGGTTTCCACCCTGTAAGTTGAGTAGCGCCATATACATAAAGCCAAGCACCGCTGCAGCAATCAACACTTCAACGATGCCAAAGCCAGACTTTTTGCCAAGAACATCCATAAACACCTCCCTAGAGCCTACAAGTCCATCCAGCCCGAAGAGCCCTTGCCAATTTTCCACTGGGCTTTAATGCCATTAACCAATTTCAATTTACGCGCAGCACCAAAACGATCTTCCGATCCGTATTGAATACATACAGCACCTTCGAGAGGTGCCGCAGAAAGTCCGCGACGAGGTTCAAAAACGGCAGGATTATTCCCGATCCAATCTGACGTAACGAGACCACAATCCTTTAGGCTTACAAACCTATTCGGAGATTCCACAACAAGGGAATCCATAATTGTACCATGGCAATAATCCGACGATTCATCGGACTTATAAACCAACAATTTGCTGCTATTGCCAGGAGCCTTGACTAAGCACAATTCTGCAGATTGTTTTCTAGATTCCGTTGCCACCCTTTCCAAGAAGGCGGCGGTATTTACAGCGGCATCCTTAACTCTTGCATTCGCAACAGCCCCTTGCAACCCCGCAACGCCCATTGCCGAGAGTACACCCATGATGATAACTACCACCAGGACTTCGACTAGGGTATAGCCGGACTTTGCACCGCGTTTTACGAGCTTTGCAAACACCATATAATATTCCTTACACAACTCAATTCAAAGATAGTTCAATGCGCCGAAAGCGTCCAAGCTCAGGAGCTTTCGGGGACCATTTCTTAAAATAACTTATTTTTTTACAAAACGCTCAAAATTTTTATAAAATTGGCGAAATATTTAAAAATTCGCCATTTTTTTGTAAATTTTATATCAAAACCGAGTAATTCTGCGCACGCGTTCAAAACGGTAAGCTTTTCATAAGAAACAAAAGACCGTAGCGGTTATGCTACGGTCTAAATTTTGGGGATTAAGATCCTTCGACTTCGAGGCTACGCCTCTCGCTCAGGATGACATTTCCATCAATTATGCATTGATGCTTCGCATCCAAGCCCCAGCGGCTCGGTCATGCTCGTGCAAGCACGGGCGCGACTCTCGCCTTGCTAGGCTTTTACCGTCGTGAAGGCGAAGGCTTCGCCGTCGGCGTCGTTAGCTTCCAAGCCATCGGCAGCAGCTGCCCACTTGATAGCGACTGCTTGGGTCTCGCCGGCGATGTATGCTTCGTTTTCGGCAACCGCCTGCTTGAAGACTTCGCTTGCAGAGAACAGCGTCACTTCGATCTTGTCGGTGATGGCGTAGTTCTGATCCTTACGGCGGTTCTGGATGCGGTTCACGAGTTCGCGGGCCACGCAGGCGCGGCGGAGTTCGTCGGTAATCTTGAGGTCCAGAGCCACGGTGAAGTGCTGGTTGGCTTCCACGGCCATGCCGTCGGCAACGATGCGGTTGAGCATCAAGCAGTCGGCACCGACTTCACCGAAGTCGAACTTGATGGTTTCGCCATTCTGCAGAGCCTTGATTTCGTCGACAGACAACGAATTCAACTTAGCAGAAATCACCTTCATGTTCTTCGCATAATCCGGGCCCTTCGCCTTGATAGCGAGGAAGTTCGGCTTGGCGGAGAGCTGCACGAGCTTGGTTTCGTCTTCGAGGAACTTCATTTCACGAACGTTGAGTTCTTCGAGGATCAAGTCCTTCATCGTTTCAGCAACATTCTTTTCTTCGTTACCGTGAGCAACGACCGTCATGCTAGCAATCGGCATACGGTTCTTTACGTTGTTCGTAGCACGAATCACGCGGCCCATTTCGACCATGCCACGCACCATGGCGATGCGTTCCACGAGCTTTTCGTCCATCAAGGACTTGTCGGCGCTCGGGAATTCACAGAGGTGCACGCTTACCGGAGCGTTGGCATCGACTTCGCGCACGAGAATCTGGTAGATTTCTTCGGCGAGGAGCGGGAGGAACGGAGCGAGAATCTTGGAGAAGTCTACGAGCACCTTGTACATGGTAGCGTAGGCGGCGTTCTTGTCGCCATCGTTTTCGGACTTCCAGAAACGGCGGCGGCTGCGGCGCACGTACCAGTTCGTGAGGTCATCGACCGCGGCAATCACGGCGGGCACCACGTTGTACAGGCGATAAGCCTTCATTTCCACTTCGACCTTGGCAGCGAGATCCTGCAGCGTAGCAAGCATCCAGCGGTCAAGTTCGTTGTCGCTCTTGACTTCCTGACCCGGCTTCCAGTTGAGCTGGCCCTTGGCGGCATCGGCGTTGTGGTTAGAGACAAAGAATGCAACAGCGTTCCAAAGCGGCAACATCACCTGCTTCACGATGCCCTTCACGCCTTCTTCGCTGAAGCGGAGGTCTTCAGCCTTCAAAGCAGCGGAGTTGATCATGAACAAGCGGATGGCGTCGGCACCCGTGCGTTCGATAAGATCGTTCGGGTCCGGATAGTTGCGCTTGGACTTACTCATCTTGGAACCATCTTCGGCCAAGATAATACCATTCACAATAACGTTCTTGAATGCCGGCTTCTGGAACAAAGCGTTAGAAAGCACGGTCAGCGTGTAGAACCAACCACGGGTCTGGTCGAGGCCTTCGGCAATGAAGTCAGCCGGGAAGCTGCGTTCCACGAGTTCCTTGTTTTCGAACGGGTAATGGCGGCTAGCATACGGCATGGAACCGGATTCAAACCAGCAGTCGAACACTTCGGGCGTGCGGCGGTAAACCTTGCCGTTCTTTTCGATGGTGAGCTTGTCAACAAAGTGCTTGTGCAAGTCATCGAGCTTCACGCCGGTGAGCTGTTGCAGTTCTTCGATGGACCCCACGGCAATCATGTCGCCGTCGTCGCTGAGCCACACCGGAATCGGCGTACCCCAGAAGCGGTTACGCGAAAGGTTCCAGTCGCGGGCACCTTCGAGCCACTTACCGAAACGGCCATTCTTGATGTGGTCCGGCACCCAGTTCACCGTCTGGTTGTTTTCGACCATCCATTCCTTCAGAGTCTTGGTGATACCGTCCTTGCTCGTGACAGGCGCGTCAATCTTCAAGAACCAAGTCTTGAGGGCACGGTAAATCAGAGGAACGCCAGTACGCCAGCAGTGCGGGTAGCTATGCACAATCGTGTCCTGCTTGAACACGCGGCCCTGTTCCTTGAAGAAGCGGATAATTTCCTTGTCGGCTTCCTTAGCGCCAAGGCCCTTCCACATCGGGACCTTGTCCGTGAACTTGCCTTCGGTATCGAGCGGGTCGAAAAGGCCGAGGTCGAGTTCAGCACCCTTCTGGAAGTCTTCTTCACCGAAGGAAGGAGCGGTATGCACGGCGCCAGTACCGTCTTCGGTACTCACGTAGTCGGCGGGGTAAATCTTGTAGTGGCGGGACAGCTGGTCCGGCGTCACGAATGCATCGGAAATGCGGGAGAGCGGCTCGTAGTCCTTGCCCACGAGTTCGGAACCCTTGCAGGTATCAACGACATTCGGGTTCTTGAAGTAGGCGGCAGTGCGGCTTGCGGCAATCCAGTACTTCTTGCCATCCTGTTCCACAAGGTTGTAGTCCATGTCCGGCCCCACAACAATGCAGAAGTTGGAATAAAGTGTCCACGGAGTCGTCGTCCACACGAGGATGCTCGTGTCCTTGAACTTGGCTTCGTCCGTGTTGAGCGGGAAGATGAGGGTCAGGGACGGGTCCTGACGGTCCTTATAGCCCTGGTTCGTTTCGAAGTTCGAAAGCGGAGTCGCGAGAGCCGGGCTGTACGGCTGGATGCGGTAGCCCTGGTAGATGAGGCCCTTGTCGAAGCACTGCTTGAACACCCACCACACAGATTCCATGAAGTTCTTGTCCATGGTCTTGTAGCCCTTGTCGAAGTCCACCCAGCGGCCCATGCGGCGCACCGTCTTCTTCCATTCGCTCGTGTACTTGAGCACCTTGCTACGGCAGGTTTCGTTGAACTTATCGACACCGAGTTTCTGGATTTCGGCAACGCCCGCGAGACCGAGTTCGTTCTGCACGAGAGATTCAATCGGAAGGCCGTGGCAGTCCCAACCGAAACCGCGAGGAACCTTCTTGCCCTTCATGGTCCAGTAACGCGGAACGATGTCCTTAATGGTACCGGCAAGCAAGTGACCGTAGTGCGGAAGGCCCGTTGCAAACGGAGGGCCATCGTAGAAAGTGTACGGTTCGGTTTCCGGACGGCTGTCAAGCGACTTCTTGAAACTTTCGTCCTTGTCCCACAATCCGAGCACGCGCTCTTCGATCTGCGGGAAGGTCTCTTCTTTCTTTACTTCACGAAACATGATTACCTCGATATAGTAGACAGTAGGAAGTAGGAAGTAGACAGGGAGTCCGCTTGAACCTCTACTGACCACAAGGCGTTAAATTTTCGGGCGTAAAGATAGAATTTTTTAGAGTAAGCCACATTCAAAACGTCCGTTTTCGGGCCGAAAACGCGGGTGTCATACATTGTCTATCAGCATTTTGACGCCATCCGGCCAGTTTGGAATATTCCAATTTGGAATAAGAAATTCCTTTTATTTTGGTTATCTGATATGGCATTTTTTAGAACAAACAAATATATTGTTTATCAATAACCAACCCAAACGGTAATGTTATGACAAATACAAATTCAAATCTCAGGCACATTGTGCTGATTACCCTATCTGCCGCCATTGGCGGATTTCTCTTCGGTTTCGACTCGTCCGTGATTAACGGCGCGAACGGAGCCCTAAAAGCACACTTTCACGCGACAGACTATGAACTTGCCTGGTCCGTTTCGCTCGCACTGATTGGCGCTGCCATCGGTGCATTTTTTGCAGGTAAAATCGCAGACGCCTTAGGCCGAGTGCGTTGCATGCTTTTTGCTTCAGACCTTTTCGTTTTAAGTGCCATCGGTTCTGGCATTCCCTTCGGCATTCCTGACTTTATCATGTGGCGCGTGATCGGCGGTCTCGGCATCGGCATGGCATCCATTATCGCCCCGATTTACATCGCCGAAACGGCGCCCGCCCATTTGCGTGGGCGACTAGGGTCGATGCAACAGTTCGCCATTGTGATCGGTATCTTCGTGGCACTGCTTTCGAACTACCTGATTGTACGCATCGCAGGGTCTGCAAATGCGCCCATGATTGGCCACATCAAGGCCTGGCAGGTGATGTTCTGGGTCGAAGTCATTCCGGCAGTGATTTACGGATACGCCGCCTGGAAGCTTCCGGAATCACCACGTTACCTTGTTCACAAAGGTTACCTTGACCAAGCCAAGAAAGTGCTTGCCATGATTAACCCTGAAGGCGTCGATAAGGAAGTCGAAACGATTCAGTCCACCTTTAAAAACAAAAAGCCTTCCAAGTTTACCGACTTGCTCGAAATCATTGACGGCAAGGAAAAGGTTGCTCCGATTCTGTGGGCAGGCTTGGGTTTGGCCATTTTGCAGCAGTTGGTGGGCATCAACGTGATTTTCTACTACGGAACGATGCTCTGGCAGAGTGTAGGCTTTGGTGAAAGCGACGCCTTCCTCACGAGCGTGATTTCTAGCGGTGTGAACCTAGTGATGACCGTGGTCGCAATCTTGCTTATCGATAAGATTGGCCGTAAGCCGCTCCTGTTGATCGGTAGCATTGGCATGGCCGTTACCTTGGGCACGCTCGGACTCTGCTTCATGAACATTCAGCCCGACGGAACCCTGCCGGGAGCAGCACCGGTGATTGCCTTGATTGCTGCAAACCTCTACATTACCTTCTTCGCAGCAACATGGGGACCGGTCATGTGGGTGATGCTCGGCGAAATGTTCAACAACCGTATTCGTACCATCGCCATCGCCATTTGCGGCCTTGCACAGTGGTTCGCCAACTTCGTGGTCACTTGGACGTTCCCTGTGCTTACCGGCGATGACGGCATTGGCGTTGGACCGACCTATATGATTTACACCTTCTTTGCAGCGTTCAGCATCTTCTTCGTGGCAAAGTTCATCAAGGAAACGAAGGGAAAAGAATTGGAGGAGATGTAATTAGCTTGAAAAGCCGATTCCGGGGCAAGCCCGGAATAACATTAAAAAGCAAAAGGTCCTCGGCATTGCCGAGGACCTTTTTTAATTGCTTAGTTGCAAGTCAGGATTACTTGACGTTCACCTTGGAGAGCTTGCCGTTCACGCGAACCAGGTAGATACCCTTGCTCGGAACAGTCACGGAAGCCTTGCCAGAAACAATCTTCTTGCCCTGGAGAGAGAACACGGCGATATCCTGAGCGGCGCCAGCAGAGATGGTCATGCCAGAAACAGAGATCTTTGCAGCAGCCGGAGCCGTAGCAACAGCGTTGATGCCAGTTCTGATTTCGATACCGGTAATCTTGGCCGGATCAATCACATTGCCGCTTGCATCGAGGAATTCAATGGACTTGATGGAGAATTCACCGATACCGCCCTTAGCGTCCTTCACTTCCCACTTGAAGCCAGTCACAGCGGTAACGATCTGAGTTCCTTCCGGAGCTTCATTCTTGTCAACCCAGGAAAGAAGGCCACCAAAGTTATCGTCATCGAAGCCCTTGACACCCTGATCGTACGGAGTCATGTCATAAGTCGTAGCCTTGTATTCAGAACTCGTCGGGACGAAAATACCCGGTTCAGCACCAGCTTCGGCAGTGAATTCGTTAAGGATAGCCATACGAATCGGACCAGATGCCTTCATGGTCACACGAACAGCCTTAATACCGAGAGTATTGAAGTTCACGCCCTTCTTGTCGTTAGCGAGGAAGGACATGGCGATACCAGCAGACGGATACTTGAGGAGGCCTGCATCAGCCTTTTCCTTAGTCCATTTCGGTTCCGGGCCAATTTCCATGGATGCTTCGGCGTAGATCTGACCATCTTCCTTGAGGAAGAGCGGAGAAGAACCGGAATCCGGAACCATCTTGGTACCGATACCGAGCTTGTCGTGGTATGCACCCCAGTTCCAGAAGCCAGAAAGACCAACAGTCGTATCCTTAATAGCCTGCTGTACACCGCCAATTTCAGAAACAGACGGAGCCTTGCTCGGATCCGGAGTGAACTTGGTGAACTTGGAAATATCATAGAGGTTCGGCATGTTACCGGTCATGAGGAGGAGGTAAAGGAGGTTCAAAGTAGCCGGATAGTACTTTTCACCGGCAACGCCTTCACCGCAACCCTGAGCAGTTTCGCAGCTCGTGAGAGTGGAAAGAGCCTTATAGGTCGTACCGAGGTAAGCCTTAGCGTCATCACCATCAACAGAAGAAGTGGCGAGGCCGAGACCACCAGAGAAGGTAGAAGAAACGAAACGACGCTTGGTAGAGAGTTCCGGCTGACCATCTACATAGTAACCGGAATTCACGCCACTAGCAGTGTGAGTAGTCGGGATGAGCCAATCAGAAACCTTCTTGTTGAAGGCCTTTGCATCGGAATTACCATACCAGTAGTAAGCCCAAGCCATGCGCCACGGAGTACGGGCAGCGTCATCGAAGAAGCCCGCATTTTCGGTCTGAGCCACAGAAGCGGAAGTCTTGGTCGGCTTATGAGAGTTCCAGTCGCACCAGTCCGGGACAAGACCCGTAGAGGAGTTCTGGCAAGCCTTCAGGTCAGAAGCGGTGGTAGAGAGCACGTTTGCCCACGGACCAGAAGCGTCAACAGACTTGAAGAGTTCAAAGTTAGCGAGCGTACCATAGCTCGGGTTGAAAGCGTCATTCCACTGGTTACCCGGCTTAACATGGCCACCGTTAATGTCGTTGGTGCCAATCCAAGAGATAATCTTCTTGGCGTCAGTCAGGTAGGAGTCCTTGCTCCACTGCTTGGAAGCCATCACGAGAGCGAGAGCAGCGTCAACGTCTGCGTCAGTTGCAGAACCGGTACCGCCACCTTCACCGATACGCCAGTTCATACCACCGCCGTTGCCGCCGTTGGATGTCCAAACGCCATAAACCTTATCGAACATGGTCTGATCGTCCATGTAGACAGCAATCAACATACCGTAAGCGATAGCTTCGGAAACGGTAGAACCGGTTCCTTCCGGTGCATAAATCCAACCATTGTTGGAGTTGTACCAGGCCTTTTTCCACTTCTGGTAGTGGGCCTTGATCATGTCCGTATCGGCATATTCAATGGTCGTGCCGTGCGGATGTTTCATGTTCTGCGGGAAGGGATACTGACCCGCAAAAGAGGCGGTCGCTGCCGTAAGGGCGAGTGCGCCGATCGCAACTTTGAAAATGTTCTTCATAGATTTTCCTTGTTAATGACTTTACACCCGTTCGTAAATATAAAATAGAGTGTCAAATGCGGTAAGGGCGAATATGTAATAATTCCGTTGCATAAACCGCGAAAAACGGTAATTTTTAAGGAACATTGTGATTAAATTCACACCACTGTATCAAGTTCCCGTTCGCTAAATGTTCTCACATTTTTTTCGGGAATTAACGCCCCAGCCAAATGTTAACAGCAAATTACTTTGCAGAATTCTGAGCGAGTTTTGCTTTCGCCTTTTTACGACGCCACACCTTAAATTCGCTGTACAAGGTACTGACCGTGTAGACGAATATCAAGAAGAGAATCGTGTTTTTAGGAGCATTCAAATTGCAAATGCCCCAAGCAATCGTAATCAGCGGAAGGTGAATCAAATACGGGTAGAACGAAGCGCGGCCAATTTTACGGACAATCCCGATGCAAAAGAAGCGAGCCATAAAGCCCTTTCCTGTAAGCAGCGAAACTAGGAAAAGTCCGTAAAGCAAAATCGGAAGGGAATGATGGAAGAAATAGTTGAAGCCGGGATTCAGTTCCGGGCGCATCAAGAACAAACTACCATAAATGGCGGCAAGCATCACGAACTGAGCAAAACCGCTTACAAAATTTCGCTTGAGGAAATCGAAGTGGCCTTCTTTAAAGAGCCTAAAGAGCACCATGCCGAACAAGTATTCAAAAATACGGACTGGGGCAAAGATATGGAAGAAACGGTACTTGGCATCGTAACTGTCGAACCAAAGATTATCGGAAAGGCCAAAGAACGTAGCCCACAAAATTCCCGGAATAAAGAGCGTTCCAAAAAGCACCCAAAGCGTGCGGTCACTCTGCTTGAAAAGCCAGCGGCTGAACCAAGGAGTCACCGCGTAGCACACGAAAAAGCTGGTAAGGGACCAAGACGGTTCATTCAGTTTCATGCCGAGATCCGGCACGATAGACCAAGTGAGCGACAGATGCAAAAAAAGGCTTCGCCACGGGTGTGTCATTTTAGCAAGGCCAGCAGCAGCGCAGTCACCAATTTCAGAGAGGCCAGGCAAATGAGTATAGCCGCTAAATTTAAAGACAAGCACCACAAACATGAGAAGCGTCATAAAGAAGTGCAAACGGTAAAGCTTTGCAATGCGGCTGAACATGAAGGGAATTACAGGAATCTGTCGTTCCGGATCACTGAACTTGCTTGCAAAGAGGAATCCCGCAAGCACGTAGAAAATACCGGCCGCAAATGCAGGAGCATTCACGATTGGAACAATCCACTTATAATCGGACATGTAGTTGAGGGCGCTAGAAGAACCCAGATGCAGCATTACAATGTTAATGCTTGCGAGGAGTCGAAGGCCATCGAGAGCCGGGAAGTAATTCGGTTTAGTGGAGGTCATTTTTCTTGCTTTGTTGGCGGATGCGAGCGAGGGCTTTGGAGCGGCGGCGAGCAGTTTCCTGAAGGTCTACGTTTTCATCGTATTCGTCAACGATTTCGCGGCCGAGGATTTCTTCAAGAACATCTTCTAGACTAACGATACCAGCAATGGCACCCCATTCATCAACGACTCCCACAACGTGACCACGTTGCTTCAAGAATCGAAGCAGCAACTTGTCTAACGTAAGGCTATCGGGAATCAATTGCAGCGGGCGCATCATCTGACGAAGTTTCACATCGCGCAGGCCTTCTGCCAGCTTGTTGTATGCATCGCGACGAAGTACGATACCAATCCAGTTGTCTTTCTCTTTTTCGTAAAGCGGCACACGAGAGAACGGCCAATTGCCACGTTCATCCAGAGATTCACCAATGGTAGAATCGGCCTTCAGCGAAAACACGACCTGGCGCGGCGTCATAACTTTACGCACAGGAACCGATTTCAGAGCCAGAATATTCTTGATGACCACCGACTGCTGGCGATCAATGACATCTTCGCGAAGGCCAAGACTTACAAGGCTGTTGATGTCATCGATGCTTACATCTTTCTTGTCCTCTTTTTCGCGAGTCCAATGTTTGGTCAGCGTAAGACAGAGCCAGATGATTCCCGTCCACGAAAGAACAATCGTAATGTAATAAAACGGAACAGCGACCAAAGGGGCAGCAATTTTCGCCTGTTTGACTCCCAAGGTCTTAGGCGTAATTTCGCCGAACAAAAGGATAAGAACGGTAAGGATTATCGGGAGGGAAACCTGTCCAATAGGAGGCAAGTTCTTGACCGCAAGAGCTGTCGCCAAGGAAGCGCCCACCGTATTCGCGATGGTGTTCACCACCAGCACCGATGCAATGTAGCGATCGATGTTTTCTTTCACATGCACGATGTAACGCGCCGTGAACTTTTTCTGTTTTTGCAGCAGTTCAATAGTAGCAGGCGGCATGCTGTAAAACGACGCTTCTGTTACCGAACAGAAGGCCGAAATAGCGAGGCAGCCCAAAACAGTCAGAACGATATAAAGCATTATTCCATACCTAACAAAGCAGGTTCAAAAAGTGCGGGTTCGATTGCCCAGAGCTGGGGACGACTCAAGTCGTAAATGTAATCGGTCCAATCTGACAGTTCATATAGCATCTTGGAGCCAGGTGTCGGAAGCGTAAAGGAATGACCGGAGCCCAACACTTGCAAATCCACATCGGTATTTTCGCCGATATCGGCAAGTTGTTTTGCAACATCAATGGCATCATCAATTCCGCCGAGGCCGTGCACAAGGCCCGCCGTAAGGGCCTTGATGCCAATCATCACTCGCCCGCCACCATAAGCGGTATCGACGGTAGCCTGCGGAATTCCCGTAGCCTTGGAGACGACACCCGTAAAGCGTTCATAGAATTCATCCATGTACGCTTGCAATGCAGCCTTTTCTTGATCCGTCCAGGCGCGCGTAAACGTGGTAGCGTCGGCATACTGATGAGTCTTGACGGTTTCGGCCTTAAGGCCCACCTTTTCCATAAGCCCCGAAGCATCAATTTTACCGCCATAGATACCGATGCTACCCACAATAGCCATCGGTTCTGCAAGAATCTTGTCGCCGGCGCAAGCGATGTAGTAACCGCCCGAAGCCCCCATATAGCCGATACTCGAGACAACAGGAATTCCCTGTTCGCTGACGTGGCGGAGGGCGGCCCAAATTTTATCGGACGCAATAGCGGAGCCTCCCGGCGACGAAATACGTACGATTAACGCCTCTGCACTAGAGGAAGGCAACTTGCGTAGCGATTCAAGCACCGAGCTTTCCATACGGGAATCAATGGTTCCGTCAATATTGAGAAGAGCGATCTTTGCCCTAGGCGCCCAGCTTTCGTTGAAGATTTTCTTATTCGTCGGATACCAAGTGCGATACGCCGCATTCGGGTAGTCGATGTCAAAGAAGGTCTTGAGAGCGTAAGTAGGAACCTGATCCAGATACAGCAACGTATCCACCAAGCCAGCACGCTTTGCCGCAGAAGCCGTCACCAACGGCTCGGAGGCCAAGGAATCCAGATGCTTGTAGGCCTGTTCGGCATTCATCTTGGTTCCTACACCACGCATCGAAATGTAGGTTTGCAGAGAATACCACAAATCGTTATACAGCGTATCGAAATTGGCGCGGGCTTCTGCCGACATGGAATCAGCAATGTAAGGTTCCACTGCAGACTTATACGCCCCGTGACGCAGGAATTCCACCTTCACGCCCAATTTGTCGAAAAGACCCTTATAGAAGAGAATATTTCCGCCAAGACCACGCCAGTTCATGTGAGCCGAAGGTTCCACCACAATGCGGTCTACATGAGCAGATGCCAGTAACACTGCGGGGCGGATGTCATCCATATAGGCGACAACCTTGCTGCCGCGAGCCTTGAGTTTTTTCACATAGCGGTCAATTTCGCTAGAAATGCCGATATTACCCTTGTAGCCGGAAAAATCCAAAATGATCAATCCGCAAGCCGGATCGCGCAACATATGTTCGAATAGGTTACGAACGTGCCAAATGCAAATGGAACTCTTTCTGAAAAACGCGAATTCTTCTTCCGTTTCAGAGACTTCCATATCCAGCGGAACACGAATAATCTGCGCACTCAAAGAAGCGTTCGGATTGCGTGCACTGTGATAGCCCCAGGCTCCGCCCTTAGGCAGAAGGTCGTCGTACACATGCAAGGCGACATTGTTGTAACCGCCGAAACTCGTGGAGAATGTAAGGCGATATTCGTCGTCGCCATGCAACGGCATGCGGAATCCCCAGCGAACGCCGTAAAGTCCCAGTTCGAAAAGCAAACGGTGATTTTCGAAATCTTCAACGTCGTAACTCACGCTAAAGAGCGGGCCCAGACGCAAGGTAGCGCCCAAATTCTGCACGCGTTCGGGTGCTTGCGGACCGGCATAAAGCACGTTGTCGCAAGAGTAGCCGAGCGAAACGAATGAAAGCGGACGTAGCATGACACCCAAATCAAGGCTCCATTCCGTTCCCGAATAATAAGACGTACGGAAGGCATTCACTCGTTCACCCACAAAAATCACGCGATTCCACAGGGAACTTCCATGCGTCAAACTCCAGCGGGAAATATCCAGATGGTCCGGGCCACGAGTATAATCAAAGCCTGCCGCCCAATGATCAAGATTTCCGCCAATACGGAAATTATTGATTTCGTTGTCGTAATCGTAACTGACGAGTGCTCCCTTGGAATCAAAGGCTGTAAGACCAGCCGGGTTACCCCAAATACCATGTTCATTTTCGAGCGATACAAAGCCCGACTCGCCAGGAATGTAGGCAAGGGCATACGCAGCGCAAAACAAAAAAAGCGCCGGTATAAACTTATTTTGCATCTTTTTCATTCGCTCTCCCCTTTTTGAACATTTCACCAATCAAAGAAACCAGAGCAACCGCATAGCAGGCGTCGTAAAAGTCACGATACCAATCGTATGCGGAGTCTTCATCTTGTGCAGCATTCTTATAAGAGTTCAAATAATTTAGAAAAGCCTCGTGTTCCTTCTGCAGGGCATAGGCGGGATTGCCATTCCGATAGGCGCCCAAATCCAGCGTTACGGAACGGCCTTTCATCGAAATCTCTAACGTGCGGGAATCAGAGGCGGAGTTTCGGTCTACGATAAATTCAGCCTTGAACGTTCTGAAATCATAGATGGCGTGAATGCGGTCGTCCGAAAATTCTTCGCATTGAAGCGAATTGTACAACATGGCATTCTTGTCGACAAAGGAGCAAAGCAAGTCCATGTCGTGAATCATCAGATCGTATTCCACGGAAACATCGCGGTTACGCGGCGAAAAACCGTGCGTTCGCGTAAACTTAAAACAAATCGGAAATACATCTTGCTTTTGGAGAAACCAGTTTTTCAAGCACTCCTGCATTTCCTTGCAAAAGTCGGTCTTTGCAAATTCTTCGATGGCCGGGTTGTAGCGTTCCGAATGCCCGACAAAGACAAGTGCGCTCCGTTTCAGAGCCAGTTTCTGGTATTCCAGAGCTTCCATTCCAGACACCGACACCGGTTTTTCAATAAGCACCGGGAGCTTCATTTTGATGCATTTCTTGACGTATTCATCGTGCGTTACGGATGGAGATGCAATAACGGCAAAGTCAGGCGTAATCTTGCCAGTTTTAATTCGTTTGAACAAGGCGGTAGCCTCGGCCGAAGTGTCGGCGACATCGACGAATTCAACACCATCGGCTTCGAAGAGCCGCTTGTGCCGCTCTCCCATGGTTCCATTACCGATTAGGACTGCTTTATAAGAACAGGAATTTTGCATAGAGGCCTAAAGTATGTCCCGTTTCCATTCCAAACAAGTGTCCACGATTCATTTCGTAAAAGAGAGCCACGCCCAAAGAATTCCTGAAGACCGAGAAATAGTGGGCCGCATCGACACGTATTCTAAAGCCTCGCTCCAAGTCATCCATTTTTTGATAAGGCTTGTTCAAATTCAAATTTCTGGATTCCTGAATGCGCCAACGGTACAGGAGAACGTAATCCAACTTCCAACCGGAATAATCATCGGGATCCCAAAGTATTTTCCACGAAAAGGAGCCTTTCACACCGAGTTCATCGCCCGGCTGAAAGTTCCGTTCTTCGAGGAACGTAAAGTATTCCACCGCCGCGCCAAGAGTCATGTTGCGGGAAACATCATAAAGGCCATAAGGGGTAACGCCGATTCGGTAAAAGCGGTTCACCCTGGAACCTTCGCGAGGCGGAAGCCTCCAGTTGACATCTACACCCGCAAAGGAAAAGGGCATCAACTTTATCCCCAAATACGATTCGTTGAGGCCGTTCACCTGCAAATTCACCCTTTCGTGAATCTGGTCATGCGCCTTCGTATTCCACTCATAACTCACGAGACGGTAGGCAAAATCGCCATAAACGCTAAAGCAGTTGCAGGGGGCAAATTCCCCCGCCACATTGATATCGCCACTGTATACGTCATCGCGCAGTTCTGCAATGCCCCCCAGCAGCACAAAGCTTTCGGGAGCGCGCACCGGAGAAACCGTCTCGCGGGCAAACAGCGAGAGGGGCAACAGGGCAAAAAGCAGGAAACCTAACCGTTTCCAATTCAGAACAGGCAAACGCATAAATTACCATCACAAATTTAAAAAAGATTGACTGACCAAACTTTTTCATCTAACTAAATTTGTCCCATGCTCCGATGGTCGGCCCTTCTCACCCTTTGCATTTTATGCTGTTCCTGCGTCTGGAACGACCCCAAGGGCGACCCCGACTACCTGCCGTGCGACGATTCGGAATACCCTTACGCCAACTTACCACGGTTTGTCATCGAGACAGAAGACTTCGCCCAGATTCGCGACCGAGAAACCAAAATTCCCGCAAAATTGCAGATATACGGCAAGGATGCCCCCGAAAGCGATGTTCTTGACTTGACCATCAAGGGTCGAGGAAACTCCAGTTTTACGGGGATGCCCAAGCCCGGCTACAAGATTAAATTCGAAAAAAAACAGGGACTTTTGGGAATGCCCAAAGACAAGGAATGGGCACTCATCGGCAATTCCGCTGACAAGACACTCCTCAAGAACTTTATCACATACAAACTTGCCGATTGGCTTGGCGACGAATACACCCCGAGAAGCCAATTCGTCGAACTCTATCTGAACAGGCAGTACCAAGGCGTCTACCAGTTGGTCGAAACGGTCAAAGTCGGCGAGCACCGAGTCAACATTCCCCAAAGTGACAGTTCCTTCCTGCTGGAAAGAGGCCCTACGGAACATGGCGGAGAACACTTCGTCGTCACGGAACAAGGCACCAAATTTGAAATCAAGTCGCCCAAGGAGCCGACCGATTCCTCGACGGCTCTCATCAAGAAAGCTCTAAGCCAATTTGAAAATTACCTGAGAAGCGACAATCCGAAAGGCGAAATTACGGACTACCTCGACTTTGAGGATTACTTGCGCTACTACTGGATTCAGGAAATTTCCAAGAATATGGACGGAGCCTTTAGACGCAGCATCTTCTTGACTTGGCAAAAAGGGGACGTTATCCGCCTCGGTCCCGTCTGGGATTTTGACGTGGCCTACGGAAACTGGGAAGTCGATTCCCTTCGCACCGCAACCGATTGGTATATCCGTCCCAGCGGCTGGAACGGCCTCATTTTCAAGCGTGAAAAGCTTTGGCAGGAGGCAGCCCGCTACTGGAAGGAGCATCGCGATTTCCTCGCCACCTTCCCCGACTCCATCCGCAAATACGCCAAGGAGTTCGCACCGGCCACCAAAAACGAATTCAAGCGCTGGCCCGTACTTGAAAACACCGAAAACTGGACCTACAAGGAAGCCTACGACAGCTACGACGAAGCTATCGATTCACTCAACAGCTGGATTAACCAGCGAATGGATTGGATAGACAATCACCTATAGGCGAGAACTTTCCGGTATTCGTCCAAATACTGTAGCGCCGTCTTTTTGATGCTGTAATTCTGCATGACATGCTGGCGTCCAAATTCAACATTGTCGTTGTTGCGCCCCTGTTTAACAAAAGCGGCAATTTGACGGGCAAGATCTTCGGGGTTTTCGGATTCAAAAGTATATCCAATTAGTTGCTTTTGCCCATCCTTGACGACCGTCATGATTTCTACGGGACCTTCGATATTACTCGACAATACTGGAACCCTAGCCACCATCGCCTCGGCAACAGTCAAGCCAAATCCCTCGTAACGGGAAGGTTGAATAAACAAGTCGAAATTGCAGAGATTCTCGTAAATCCAATCTCTAGGTTTATTACCTTCGAAAACCACCAAGTCTTCAATTCCCAGGGATTTCGTCATATCCTGCAGCAGTTCCCTACTGGAACCGTCGCCAACAAAGTGCATTTTAAAACTTTTTTCGCACAAATTATTTTTATTGATTTCGGCGAGAGCCTTCAAAAGGATATCTTGACCCTTCTGCTTGATATAAAGCCTCGACACCTGAACAAAATGCAGCAAGTCATCGTTAAACAGGCCTGTTTTCTCACAATTGATGCTATCGCAGGGAATTCCGTTTTCAACTAGAATCGTTTCCTTGCCGACCTGATTCCATTCTTCCTGCACGGCCTTTGAAATCGCATAGCAGGCCTTGAAATACTTTGATTCGTTAAAGTCATTCGTGGTATTGTGAATGGTACGGACCATTGTCCATTTGCCGAAAATGAATTTCGCCATTTCATCATAATGGGCATGGACAATGTCAGGTCGAATTTTCCTAAGGAAATAATTGAGTTTGAGAATCGGAAGCGGGTTCTTGCTTTTGACTTTACGGCCACAACAGTAGATACGGATACGCTTGTCTAAACGGGCCTGGATGGACTCGTCCAGCATATTGTTGATTACAATTAACGATATTTCATTACCCTCAACCTGTTGGTTGACGATATCCACTAGCATATTTTCGATGCCGCCAGTAGCAAGGCCCCATAAAAGGTGTACGATTCTCAAAAGAAGACAAACCCTATATTTTCGTCTTTATGTCGGTTGTAGAAATTCCCTGTGTATAGGGAAAATATTCAATGGCAACACCGACCTTGGCAAAATCTTCTTCTGTCTTTCTATAGCGTTCGGTTCCTTTCCAATCATCACCAGAAAACAGAACGTCAAAGTGGAATCGATCCAGTGCGAGCATCTTGTCGTCTGTCACCTTAAAGTCGACCAGTTCGGCGCGATCCACACATTTAAGGGCATTCAGGATACGAACACGTTCATCCTCTTTAAATACGGGTTCCTTGTGCTTGATGTTATGAACATAATCGTCATCGCATACACCCACGATAAGGGTGTCACACATTGCCTTGCAGCGTTCAAGCAAATTCAAATGGCCTACATGGAACAGATCAAATACGCCGGCAGTATACCCTACTTTATATTTTTTCATCGATCGTTTCCTTTTTCAACAAGAAAGTTCTACCTAAATATAAGATTTACAGCCGATTCATAGTCCCGTTCGTTCAGTCAAAATTCAACAAATCGCCCTGTAAAATGAATATTCCCCCTTTTAACATCAGACCGGCCATTGAAGTCCTTATCATCTATCCACAAAGGCTTCTTGGTTGACGGACAATCCCTTATATATGTATATTCTTAATATTACCTATAATACGAATTATTGAGACTGACAATGACCAAAGTCATCACCTATGGGACATTCGATCTTCTGCACCAAGGGCACATCAACCTCCTCAAGCGAGCAAAAGCCCTGGGCGACTACTTGATTGTCGGAGTCACTAACGACAACTTTGACCGTGACCGAGGCAAGCTCAACGTAAGAAACAACGTCCTGGAACGAGTCGAGGCCGTCAAAGCGACGGGGCTTGCCGACCAGATTATCATCGAAGACTATGTCGGCCAAAAAATTGACGACATCCAAAAATACGACGTAGACATTTTCGCCATTGGCTCCGACTGGGAAGGCCTTTTTGATTACCTGAACGAGTTCTGCAAGGTAGTTTATCTGCCGCGCACCGAAGGCATCAGTTCTACCATGCTGCGCGACAATTCTCAGGAAATTGTAAAATTTGGCATTGTCGGCTGCGGCCGTGTCGCCCAGAGGTTCCCTTCGGAAGCCTCCATCGTAAGCGGAGTCAATGTCTGTGCCGCATTTGACACCGACGATTCCGCAAAAGACGCTTTTGTTCAAAAGTTCAACGACATAAAGCCTTGCAATAGCCTCGATGAACTATACAGCCTTGTAGACGCAGTATACATTGCAACGCCCCACCTTGCCCACTACGACAATATAAAGTCGGCCCTTATGGCCAAGAAACATGTCTTGTGCGAAACCCCTCTAGTTTTGAACGGAAACGAGGCGAAGGAACTCTACAAGTTGGCTGAATCCCAGAAAGTCATTCTGATGGAAGCCAACAAAACGGCCCACTGTCCCGCGTTCAACCATCTGATGGTTATTCTGAAATCGGGACTCATCGGAAAAATTGTCGATATCGACGCTTCCCTTTCGCAGCTACTCGACAAGAACGGCCGAGAATTCGACCCCAAGCAAGCAGGCGGAGCTATGTTTGAGCAAGGATCCTATCCGCTTCTGCCAATCTTGAAGCTGATGGGCATCGATTACAAGAACATCGTTTTTTATCCCGTAATGGACAACGGCGTCGACATTTTCACAAAGGGTGTCATCGAATACCCCGATGCAGCCTGTACCTTCAAGGTCGGACTTGGTGTCAAAACCGAGGGCGATTTGATTATTTCGGGAACAAAGGGCTACGCCTATGTTCCTGCCCCCTGGTGGAAAACAGACTATTTCGAGCTCCGCTACGAAAACCAGAACGACAACAAGAAATTCTTCTATAAATGGGACGGTTTTGGGCTTCGCTATGAAGTCCAGGAATTTACGAGTTGCATCTTCAACCACCGTTTTTCTTCTGCAAGGCTTCGCCGCAGAGAAAGCATCTGCATGGCAGAAATCATGCAAGCCTTCGCAGAACGTAGACCCCCCCTTTCAAATTAAGGACAACTTATTAGCTATATGAAAACCTACGCATTTCCAGGCATTATAAACCAAGAAATCCTTGACATAGGGGCTCAGCAAGTCCCCTACATGCGCACAGCCGAATTCGGAGAAATCAACAAGGATTCAGAGAAATTGTTGCTAGAAATGATCCACTGCACCGGTGGCAGGACCATCATTTTTACCGGTTCCGGTACCGGAGCCATGAGTGCCGTTGTTGAAAACTACGTCTCAACAAAGAAAAAAGCGTTCGTCATAGACGGCGGTTCTTTTGGGCACCGCTGGAGCCAGCTTTGCGATTACTATGGTTGCGACCATGTCGACATGAAGCTCAATTTCGGAAGCGACATCGACTACGCCAAAATGGAATCCATGATTGCAGAATCCAAGCCCGACGTATTCCTTTGCCAGCACCACGAGACATCCAGCGGGCAGCTCTACGACCTCAAAAAAATCTCCGACATCTGTCACGCACACAATGTGTCCATTGTAGTCGATATTATCAGTACGTTCCTCGCCGAAGAACTGAACATGGACGAGCTCGACTTGGACATTTGCATCACGTCAACGCAAAAAGGGCTAAATATTCCCCCTGGCCTTTCGATCCTGTTCTTCAACAAGAAATTGCTCTCTTACAATTTCGCCCACAAAGGCTATTACTGGGATTTTGAAGACAATTTCAAAAACCTGACTCGCGGTCAGACCCCCTTTAGCCCGGCAACAAGCATTTTCTTGCAACTGAACAAGCGACTGCACCAAATCAAGGAATACGGCCTTGAAAAAACTATCGCCGATGTCCAAGACAACGCCCGATACTTCCGCAAACTTGTTCAGGAAAAGGGTTGGAATATCCCCGCGCAGAACCCATCCTATGCCATTACCGGTTTTGATGTTCCTAAGAACGGCGACAAGGTTTTCCGTGAAATGATCGAAAAATACGACACGTTCATTATGCCCGGAAGTCGTCCCGGTTTTTTCAGAGTATCTCACATGGGCATCCAAAGCCATGAAGACCTTGACAATCTTGTAACGCAAATCGAAAAAATCGTAAACGGATAACAAGATGAAAGAGCTGACCCTGAAAGACGTGCAGAATGAATGTCTAAACATTCTTATTGAAGTCGACTCCTTTTGCAAGAAGAACGGCATTCAGTATTCCCTCGCCTACGGGACTCTGCTCGGTGCGATTCGCCACAAAGGATTTATTCCTTGGGACGACGACATCGATATTCTCATGACCCGTCCCAATTACGAAAAATTCAAACAGATCTACAAGCCGTCCAAGGGATTCGCCTTCGTCGAAGGCAAGGACAGCTACATCGCTCTACCTCGCGTTTGCGATACCGAACGGACGATCTTCAAGTCCACCCTTCCATGGGCTCCTGACGATAACCTCGGTGTTTGGATCGATATTTTCCCTATCGACGGCGTCGAAGACGACAGGAATCTGTTTAAAAAACGCATGATAAAAAATGCAGAGCTATACAAGAAGCAGCTTGCCGCACGCAGGTCCATTCCCAAGCTGTCGCTGAAAAAATCTTTTGTCCAGAATTTGAAGCTCATTTGCCGTAAGATAAAATACTGTAACCTGTCCCTTTCTAAAATCAACAACGCCATACTCCAGCAGTGCATGGAAAACCCTTTCGGGAGTACAAGCCATTGCAGCCAGCTCGTCTGCACCACGTCTCTTGACAAACAATACTACAGCAAGGCTATCTTTGACGATTACGTTGAAGTTGAATTTGAAGGCCGCCGTTTTTCCGCCGTTCGCGACTGGGATGCAGTCCTTAAACTAAATTACGGTTCGTACATGCAGCTCCCTCCTGTCGAAGACCAGGTACAACACAGCAGCGACCATACAAAATTTTTCTGGAAAGAATAATGAAATCTATTTCCATTGACGAAATGAAGTCCATGCAAAAGGACATCCTCAAAGATGTCCACGCATTTTGTCAAAACAACAACCTGCGCTACACACTCATTTTCGGTTCGCTGCTAGGAGCAATCCGCCATAAGGGCTACATTCCCTGGGATGACGACATAGACATCGCCATGCCCCGCCCCGATTACGAGAAATTTGTCAAGGAATACCGACATGAATACTTCCATGTCTACGATTATCGTACTGACAAAGACTATCACAACCCTTATGCGAAGGTTGCCGACACCCGAACGATTCTCGAAGAAGACATCGATATGAAAAACATCGGCATAAACATCGATGTGTTTCCTTTCGACTATATGTTCGACACTAAAGAAGAATGCGTATCCTTCATGAATTCGCTAAACCGAATCAAGCGACTATTCCGCATAAAGCTGGTAAAACCGAACAAGAAGAATTCCTGGTGGAAGCGCATCTTGATTCGTTGCGCAAAGATTTTCACCATTCCCGTTTCTATGAAACGGCTGACCGAAAAAGAATACCAAAAGATAGCGACGTTAACCCATAGCGACGCAAAGTTCGTAGGTTTGCCCATCGATCCAGAAATTGATGCCGCCTACAGGTCGATTTATCCTCGGAAAATGTTCGAGAACTTTGTAAAGCAGCCGTTTGACGAAGAAGAGTTCATGGTCACAGCCGATTACGACCAATGGCTCACGCAAATGTACGGAGATTACATGACTCCGCCCAAAGGGGCTCAACGCACGTCGCCACACGCCCTGAGCAAAATCTATTGGATTTAATTACAGAAGGAACATCATGGGAATTGCACATAAAATTTATAGCCTCCTTGGCGGTAAAAAGGGCTCTTTTCTGCAACAAAAATGGTCCAACTATTGCAAGAAAAAAGAACGCAAAAGACTGCAGAAGCTATTGCAAGAATACGGAATGGAAGCCTTGCAAGCATTCAAGGACGCTTGCACCGAATGTTCTAAGGATTATTGGCTTGAATTCGGCACGCTTTTGGGTGCCGTACGAGAAAAATCCTTCATCCGCCACGATTTCGATCTTGATGTAGGCATGCCTGCAGACGCATATACCGACGAATTCGAAAAAGTCCTGCTCTCCAAGGGATTTGTCAAAGATCATTTTTTCTACCTTGTAAATGTCAAAAGCAACGAAAAAACTCCATCAGAGCACGCCTTCTTCTACAAGGGCATTCCCTTTGACATTTTCCTCCGGTTTCATCAGGGAGATGCTTTCAAGACATACAGCTTCAATGTTGGCGAAGGATGCGCCATCTCGGTAACAAAAGAATACACATTCAGCGTCAAGGAACCCCTTTCGAAAGTCTTTATTAACGGACTTGAATTGAACGCTCCTGCAGATCCGACGGAAAATCTATCTACATACTATGGGGAAAATTTCATGACGCCGGACCCTAATTGCACCGAGAACAAAAGGAAAAACACCCATATCAAACGTTACAGCCCCGATGAATTTACGGGCATTCTAATTCGCTGTTCTAAGAATGTCCAATAAAGCAAACACACCATTTTGGGCTACAATCTGGAGCCTTTTAGAAAGGCTTTCTTCCCAGATTGTCAGCTTCTTTATCGGCATCGTCCTTGCTCGACTCCTATCGCCCACCGAATACGGCATTGTCGGGCTTACCACCATATTCATTTCTCTTTCCAACACCTTCGTTGACGCAGGCTTTGCCAACGGACTTATACGCAAGATAGATCGCTCCGAAAAGGATCTTTCTACAGCATTCTATTTTAACGTTGTCATAGGCCTGTTCGCTTATGCCATCCTATGGTTCTGTTCGCCCCTTATCGCAAACTTCTTCGACGAGCCCCTACTCATTCCGCTCGTAAAGATTATTGGCCTAAGCGTTTTCTTGAATTCCCTTTGCATTGTCCAGAACGCGATTCTCACAAGCCAACTGAACATAAGGCTACAGACCATCATTGGCTTTTGCGGTCAACTTCCTGCCGGTCTCATCGCCATTGCCTTGGCATATAACGGATGGGGCGTTTACGCTCTGGCCTTGCAAACCGTTCTCGCCGCGTTCATCAAGACCGTTCTCCTCTGGATTTTCGCAAAATGGCGTCCGCATGAAGGATTCAGCAAGGATTCCTTCCGCTACCTCTTTAATTTTGGTTCGAAGCTGCTTGGAGCGAACCTTATCGGCACCGTTTTCAACGAGATATACTCCGTTATTATCGGAAAGTTCTTCACGAAATCAGAACTAGGGCTTTTTTCCAAAGCCAATGGCTTGAGTTGCAACGTAAATTCCGTCAGTTCCGGCATCATCCAAAAAGTAGCGCTGCCTGTCCTAGCCAAATACCAAAACAGCATCAGCGATCTTCGCGACCATTTCCGCGAAGTCATGCGGCTTCTTTCGATGATCATATCCCCGCTTACAGCAATTTTGTGCTTTACCGGCAGAGACATCATTATCTTCCTCTGGACAGACAAATGGCTGCCGGCCGTCATTTTTTTCCAGGTCCTTGTCGCAGGAACCATGTGGAATCCCATTGGTCAGCTAAGCCTCAGCCTGCTCCAGGTGGTAAATAGAACAGGGCTTATCCTAAAACTCGAATTTCCCAAGAAATCCATTTACGTTGTCATCATTGCAATCGGGTTCCAATATGGCGTCATCGGTATCGCTGTAGCGCACTTTTTCATCAATCTGGTCGGATCGGCCATCAACCTCTATCCAACCAAAAAAATCTTGCAATACAGCTACATGTTGCAGATACTGGATTTGGTGAAGTACATGATTATAGCCTACCCCATTGCCTGGGCCGTCACAAGGATTTTCCAGACTGACATCCACCTGCTAAACATCATTTTGTCTACGGCAGTCTATGTTCCGGCTTACTGCCTTGTACTCTACTTGATCCGCGACGCAATCGCCCTGAAATATTTCAACAAGATTTTGGCAAAATTCAAGAAAAAGTAACCGTTACTCTTCGGTCTTTTCGGAGAATTCATGAGTCTTGATCAACATCATGCAAAGGATAAAGAAGTAGTTCAAATCCAAGCCAAGGAATGTCGATAAAGTGTAGCCGACAATGACAGCCATGGGCAAAGCCCAACGTCCCTTGCCCAATACCGGTTTGAGACTCTTGACCATGTACACAATGCAGACGGTATAGGCTATAGCGCCCAAAAGGCCAAAGTCAACCAACAACTGCAGCCATATACTTTCAGCACCCAGCAAGTCCGCATCCACCGCCTTGACAAAGGTCCATGTGTAGGCGTAACCGCTTCCCCAAATCGGCGAGTTCAAGAAGAAGGGAACAATCACAGCGAACTGCATCAAGCGCATATCCAGACTGCTGCCTGCCACCGCCGTATCCGAATGAATAAAAGAATCTATCAGCGTCAGCATCCAATCACCTAAAATAAAGATAGCGCCACCAATCAGGCCAATCTTGAAAAGCATGAATTTCCCTTCTTTCATCACGACATTCATGATCGGGAACAACAAAATAAACACAGCGGCAAACACGGAACGCGAACCTGTCAACCAAGGCATGACCAAACAAGCCACCATGAGCATCTGTATATAGGGGTTTTTGCTCTTGGTCATATCACGGAATTGGAACAGGAAATATCCAAAAGCTCCTAGAGCCAAGCCCATAGACATCGGGGTATTGTAGACACTCTGCAATCGTTTCAGGCCAAAACGGACTTCCGTATAATTCAGAACGTTCTCGTTGACAATCCTCATCGTTATGATTTTTTCCAATATGGGATTCTCGCCAAGAGCCAATTCCACCAGGGCATACACAATGCAGAATGCCATATAGATGGCAAAGCCGTACACGAGCACATTCAAATCACGTTTTTCTTCAAGAGCGCACCAAACCACAAACGGATAAACATAAACCGTATTCAAAATAAATATACAACTCGGCCAATGCGGTTCCCCCAAAAGGTTCGTCACCACATAAGATGCCAGGACACATAAACTAGGCACCCAAAAAGGATATGTACGGATTTTCGCTATAAAATTAGTCTTGATGGGCAACAAGACCGTCAGTCCCAAGCAGCAGAAATCGAGAATCGAAACATACTGTCCGTCAACCGCCGGGAACATATGAAGAAGCAACGCAAAAGGAGCCAACAGCAAAGCCGCCAGGCGATAATTCAACAGGGCTAAAACCCAGAAAGCTCCTATCAAGTAATAAATCATTGTTTCTTCTGCCCCCCCTTCATGTTCAATGCCCAATAAACGCCCTGGAACAGGCGACGGATACCGAACACCATTTTATAGGGTAACCCTTTAGCGATGCAATATAGGAAAATCTTGTCCTTCTTCCGAACAACCGATTTTTCACGCAAGCCAAACTGATAACGACAAATATCTTCTACCAGCGAAGGAATTTTCGACTTCAGGGCAGGATCTTTTCCCTTTTCGACTTTCGCGAGGAAATTGAAACTACTCACCGCAAGCCTTGCTACAGCGACATCTTCAAGCAAAAAAGCTTTTGCCGCCACAGCATTCTTTCTCAATTCGTCAATCAAGGTAAACTGAGACAGATTCACGGCAGAATTGACAATGCTTCCCTGACGTTGGCGATAATGGTAAGAACATTTCCCTGTCAGGGCGCAACGTTCTATCTTGGTAAAAATATTTCGGGCCACGGGAATATCTTCGAATGCCTGGGTCGGATACTTCAAATCCGGAATCAAGTCCTTGCGATACAACTTATTCCAAGCCCATGCCGTCAACTTGCCATTAAAGAAATTGCGACGGACATCGGAGGCGTCCCAGCAGGAGCATTCAGCGGCAAACGTTTCGTATTCAGTAGGCCAGCCACATTCCCAATCCACAAAGACATTGCAAACAGCAACGGGAGCTTTATACTGCAGGCAGGATTCCAGAAGTTCCTGGAACATGTCCGGTTCGCACCAGTCATCGCTATCGACAAAACCGATATAGTCACCCGTGGCAACAACAAGGCCCGCATTGCGGGCATCACCAAGGCCGCCGTTCTTCTTATGGATGACTTTGATTCTTGAATCCTTTGTCGCCCACAAGTCGCACATTTCGGCGCAACGGTCCGGAGAACCATCGTCGACTAGAATAATTTCCAAGTTTCGGTAAGTCTGCTGGACAATACTTTCAACGCATTGATCCAAATAGGTTTCCACCTTATAGACCGGAATAACGACTGAAATCAGAGGCAAATCCTGAGTCATCGGCATTAACCATAAACAGACATCATCTGTTCCAAGTAATCGTCCTTGGAAAAATGCTGACGGAGAGGTTTCACGTCAAAGGAATAGTCTCCGGAAAACATCTTGCGGATTTTCGCTTCAAGATCTTCGGCGTTACCCATCTCAAAAAGTTCGCCGGTCTTTCCCGGTTCGATCAGTTCGGGAATTCCGCCGATGTTTGCACCCAGCACGGGAGTTCCGAGGCAAAGCGGTTCAATTACCGAGAACGGGTTGTTTTCGTACCATTCGCTGGGCACCACGCTGAACTTTGACTTGAGCAGCACGGATTTGCAAGTTTCCCAGTCGCTGTGTCCCATAAACCTAATCTGCTTTGCCGATGCGTATTTCGCCTTGAGTTCGTCCTCGAGCGGACCCGTACCGAGCACATAGAGAGTCGCCTCAATTTTCGACGCCACGCGCAGCAGGGTTTCGGCACCCTTTTCGTTGGAGAGACGTCCCACGAAGCAGTAGGAATTTTCGCGTTCCACCGGCCCATGTGCAAATTTCGATTCATCAACAAAATTATGGAGAGCAACCAGCTTCGAAGCATCGAAACCGCCCTGTTCCATTTTCTGTTTCATGAAATGGCTCGGGCAAATAAACTTGTCCACGCAACGTTCCAGACGTTCGCGGTTCCACGCCACGGCTTCTTTCTCGGCAATCTTGCTTGCAAGCCAGTTGTTCTTGAGGCATTTTTTCGCGGTGCAGTTCCGCTTGTCGCCACCGACGCAGTCTTCACAGATTTTACCGTTGCAGAGGCACGTATAGGCGGGGCAAACCAGCTTGTAGTCGTGCAGAGTCCACACCACCTTGATGCCGCGCGAGTGAGCAATTTCGGCCATTACAGGCGAAAGTTGCGTATGGATGTTGTTCAGGTGCAGCACGTCGGGCTTAAATTTATCGAGCAGCGCGGTAAATTTCTTTACGGTTTCTGCATCGCCAAACGGACGCTTGAACGCCTTGAGAAAAGCGACTGGTTTCTTCGGAGAAAAGGCGACCTCGCTCGGCCAGTAGCTTTTCCATTCGCTGTCCTGGTTTTCGGGATAGTCCATCGCAAAGAAAGCGACCTCGTGCCCCGATGCCTTGAGCAGGTTTTCCAGTTCTATAGAATAAACGCAATCACCACCGCGACGGTAGTAGAACTTGTTTGCAAGCAGAATTCGCATCGTGCGCTCACTACCTTTCGATTCTCAGGTCGCCCTGACGCGGATCCTGGCCGACATCAAATGTCGGGAACTTGGAGCAATCGATTTCCTTGCCGAACAGGCTCTTGAGTTTCGCCGTGAGCACCCACGGGGCCACGTGCGCAATGTACTTTTTCATCACCGGAGCGGCAGTACCCACCATCCAGCAATTCTTGGGGCAGGTACGCACTTTTTCGCGCACCTTCTGCGCCTGTTCGCTGAACCAGATTTCCTCGAAATTCTTCGCATTATGGATGTTGCCCATGCTTTCTTGCCAGTAGCGCGGTTCAAGACCGTTGCAGGGGTATACTTCGCCCCACGGGTCGGTAAAGAAGTTCACGGAACCCGCCTCGCAAGGGAGCATTCGCTTGCCGCCCTGGATGTACTTGATGAGGCCCAGGTTGAAGAAAGCGCGGAACCAAGACTTCGGGTGATTTTCCTTGAGGAGGCGGTTCACCAGCTTGCCGATATTGTCGCAGAGTTCTTCCTTGTTACTGATCTGGTTGTCTTCCTTGTGGAAGTAGTAGCTGTTATGGAAGGCGGCCGTCGCGAATTCGAAATTCATCGAAAGGGCAAGTTCGTAAAGCGGAATCAAGTCGTTGCTGTTCCAGTTGCTGAGCGTCTGGCCAAAGCCGATATCCTTTACGCCCATTTCATGCAGGGTCTTGAGCGTCTTCATGCCGCGTTCAAAGCCGTCGTCGCGGCCGCGCAAGAAGTTATTCGTGCCTTCGAGGCCTTCGATACTCACGCGGATGCCGATATTCGGGAAACGTTCGGCAAGTTTGATGACGCGGTCCACCCACCAACCACTCGTACTAATCACGATGCGCGGAGCCTTGGTGTAAAGGACTTCGACAATATCTTCCAGGTCCTGGCGGATAAACGGTTCACCACCGGTCACATTCGCAAACTTGAGCTGCGGCAGGATTTCCAAATCCTTCGCCTGGACTTCTTCACTTTTCTTGGTCGGATTTTTCCAGATGTTGCACATCTTGCAACGCATCTGACAACGATAAGTCGTAATCACCGACACGTCCGTCGGCATCTGAATCTTAGAATTACAATGACTACAATTCGAGCAAGACATAAAACCTCAGCAAGCCTCCATTTCTACCCAAAAACAACCTCTATAATAATAGCAATTTAAGTCTGCCCGCCGACACCACGGCCTTGCTTTTCGCCAGCTTTCAACAGGACTTTCAGGGGGACCGGTAAATAAAAAATAGCGACACTCGCGACAAATGCGTCCCCCCGTTCATTGGAACTGATACTTCCGGGCGAACGCACAGGTTTCCCGATTCGAACACCAAGCCGCCCATAAAGCGCCGTTCTACATTCCTAAAATCGGGCAGGTTCTTCGCTCCCGCAAACACGCCTATTTCTTTCAGCGGAAAAGTCTGCGCATAAGCCTGGTACCCGACCAAGCCCTTCAAAGAACTGTCGTAAAAAGGCATCAGCGTTCCTCCTACCTGCAAGTAGCGGTAATGCTGCCAAAGGACATCCAGACGAGCCCCCATATCGTAATAGTCTCGGTCATAGCGCATCCCTGCATACAGGGCGTAGTTTCCCACAAATCCCTCCCCTAAATTCCAGCGGTAATAAGGCAACACGCGTACATACTGTTTTTCGGTTCCCTGAGTAAAAACCGAATTTTCGACTGCAATTCCAAAACGCGCCGCATACTCCATTCCCGCAAATACATAACGGTTATTCCGCATACCCATCAGGTAAGAGAACGATTCTTTTGCAAACAAATTCACAGTGCAAAGCAGCAAAGCAAGCAAGATTACCTTTCTCATAAGGCCCTCTGTATTTGGCGAGACAAGATTTCATAGCCTTCATCATTCGGATGCAGCCCATCCTTAAACAGATCCTCGCGAATTTCGAAATCGTCATCCAGGAATAAATCAAACACATCGATAAACTGGCTACCAGGAATTTCTTTTTTTAGGGCATCGCGAAGCAGGCCATTTTGAATTTCGATGTTTTCGTTTACAGAAGGATCTTCGTCCCCCATGAAATTCCTCGGCAAAACGGACAGGACGATTAGCGGGTCCGCCCCAATTCGTTTTGCATTCTTGATAAACCTGTCCTTGTAATCTTCACGCAAAAATTCAATGTCTTTAGTCGTTGTTTTCCAGTAGCCTATATCATTGGTTCCGATTAGAAGGACTGTCGTACGTCCTTTGCAATCGGACACATTCCAAGCATCCATCTGTTTCAGCCCCGCACCGCTAACCGCGTGCTTATGGACAATGTAATTGGGGAAATAGTATTCAACATCCCACAAGTACGTAATGGAATCCCCCACAAAGCACAGCTCATCTTCGCCTTTTTCAAAGGCACAGTCACTAAACACGATCGCCAAAAGAAATGACAGCAAGAGCCGTTTCATCTCAAGAAAAATCCGTTATCGATGAATGCCACGGAAGATTGTTTTCTTGACGGCAAAGGAAAACGCAATGGCCCCCGCCAAAGTCAGTACCAAGCAAACTAGGAATCGCGCAATTCCCGAAGAAATGGGTTCCAAAACATGAGCTTTTTCAATGGCCCTGAAGAACATCATGTGACACAGATACACTTCCATCGAGACTCCGCTCAAAAAGGCAACATACTTGTTTCTCATCAGGGTCCATTTGGCCGGACGTAAGCTGTCTGCAATGGCAAAGATAATCCACGAAACGAACACGAGCATCTTAAATACAAAAAGATCCTTTCCCAGAATAAAAAACAGGGCCGTGGTCAAAACCGCAATCGCAAGCGCCCACAGAACAGGAATCTTCTTGATTTTGTCAATATAAAGATAAATGATGCCACCACTAACAAACATGGGCATGCAGAACAGAATACTCCACTTGCTCACGGACCGCACGACTAATTCGGGCCTCGAGAAATACGACGACGCAAAATACATCATCGCAATCGACAAGGCAAGAACAAACCACGCCCTTTTCTTGTTATCCATCAGGAATACGAAAAAGGGAAATATTGCATAGAAAACAAAAATCAGTCCGAGGAACCACCCCACCCCAATCACATGGATGTCCGGATTCGGCAAAAAGCCAAAAAAGAGCGTCAAGTCCGCAAAGGCCTCGATAAGAGATTCCTTTGAAAAGCCCAAGGCAACATCAATCAGAACCATCAATGCAAAGAAAGGCCATATCCGAAGGTAACGCCTCTTATAAAAAGTATTTAAATCAACTTGACGGTCTTTGAATTTTTGATAATAGGCGCAGCACATCGAAAACGCACTGAGCATCATGAACAGGAAAACATATTCCGACCCAAATGGGAGAAACTTCTGGAAGAAGAAATTTTCAGGCAAGTTCAAGTCCGCGTTCGAAAGAACGTGACAAATGACGACTCCAATTACGGCAAAAGCCCTTAAGCAATCAAGCGAATCAAACCGATTCATAACCAGAAGTCAGCCTACTTCTTCCTGACGAGACTCTTGTACAGCTCCATCGTCTGGTCAGCTATCTTGTCCCAATCGTAATGATATTCGACAATATGCTTGAAATCCCTCTGCACGGGAGTTTCCATAAAGAGCGTCATCTTTTCGGCAAGTTCATCTACATCGCCCAGTTCATAGAAGCACTCTTCAGGGAGCGGGACTTCCATATTCGCCGGGATATCGCTCGCGACCACGTTTCTGTTGTAGCCAAGAGCCTCGAGCAATGCAATCGGAAGACCTTCGTGGTAACTCGGGATTACAAACAACGATGCGTTTTCAAATATCACCTGAAGTTCTTCGCCATGGATATAGCCAGGGAGAATCGCTCCCACTTCAGCCGCAGCGGCCTTCATCTCGTTTGCGTATTCAGACTTGAAATCAGCCGTACCAGCAATGACAAGTTTGACATCAACCAGGCAAGCCTTCTTGTAGGCGGCAATCAAGTCGTGGAAACCTTTTTCCTTAACGAAACGGCCCAACGCAAAGATGTAACGCTTGCCTTCAAGCCCATACTTGCCAAGCCACTTCTTAGTCTTGTCTTCAGGCAAAGCAGGCAACAAAGTAACGCCATTGTTAATGCGGACAGTCGTCTTGCAGTGGAACTTCTTCTTGAGCCACTCTTCCAACAAATCCGAAATAACGATCACGCGATTAGAGAATTTCGTTCCCACGAATTCACTAATTCTAAGGATAGCCTTTGCAAACCAGCCCCATTTAGCGCGGTTGTAGTCCTGGCCATGATGGGTATAGACCACCTTCAAGCCGGCAAGCCTAAATATAGGGGCAACAAAGGACGGGCCAATCGCATGCAAATGGACAATGTCCGGTTTCCATGCCAAAACCTTATAAAGGCACCTAAACGTGTGGACGAATGTTTCCAGCCCCGCAATCTTGGGAGCATAAACAGGAACAACCTGCACACGCTTATATCTGTAAGGCGTCTTTTGAGGAGTGTAGGCCTTTCTCGCAAATATGACGACCATGGCCCCACGGTCCACAATTCGCGGATACAATTCCTGACAATGGGTTTCAATACCACCCATAATATCAGGAATACCGCGTGTACCTAAAACAGCAATTTTCAAGGTGACTTACTCCGCCTTCCCCTTACCAATACTGGACACTTCGAAACCGATCTTACGGAGGGCGTCTGCATCCAGGATATTACGGCCGTCAAACACGAAGGCAGGCTTGGCCATACCCTTGTAAATGCGGTTCCAATCCAGTTCAGCAAAGCACTTCCATTCGGTGCAAACCACCACGGCGTGTGCGCCTTCGGCAGCCTTGTACGGATCTTCTTCAAACTGGACCTGGTCGATTACGTCCTTCAGATCACGCTTGGCATCAGGAATAGCCTTCGGGTCGGTAACGACCGGCAGTGCATGTTCGGCGAGCAAATCACGGACCACCAAATTTGCAGGGCTTTCACGAGTATCGCCGGTGTTTGCCTTGAAGGCGAAACCGAACACGGCAATCTTCTTGCTTGCAATGGTATTGAACATGGTCTCGAGCATGCGGTCCACCACGCGGTGGGTCTGCCATTCATTAATCTTAACCACCGATTCCCAGTAGGCGGCCACTTCGGGGAGTCCATAGTAGCCACACAGGTACACGAGGTTCAAAATATCTTTCTTGAAGCAGGAACCGCCAAAGCCGATAGAGGCCTTGAGGAACTTGGGACCGATACGGCGGTCCTTGCCCATCACGTAGGCAACTTCGTCCACGTCGGCGCCGGTCTTTTCGCAGAGGGCGCTAATCGAGTTAATAGAGCTGATACGCTGGGCCAAGAAGGCGTTAGCGGTCAGCTTCGTGAGTTCAGAGCTCCAAAGATTCGTCGTCAGAATGCGGTCGCGGGGCACCCAGTGGGCATAGACGTCTACCAACTTCTGGCAGGCGGCAAGGCCCGATTCCGTCTGGTGGCTACCGATCAGCACGCGGTCCGGTTCAAACAGGTCGTTAATGGCGGTACCTTCGGCCAAGAATTCCGGGTTGGAAAGCACTTCGAAGTGCAGGCCCTTGTCGTTGGAGTTCAGGATTCGTTCCATGGCGGCAGCGGTACGCACCGGAAGCGTGGACTTTTCCACGATAATCTTGCCTTCGTCGGCAATTTCCAGAATATTGCGGGCGGTCTTTTCCCAATACTGCAGGTCAGAAGCCTTGCCGGCGCCGTGGCCGAACGTCTTGGTCGGAGTATTCACAGAAACGAAGATAATGTCCGCTTCCTTGATGGCAGCCGGGATATCGGTGCTAAAGAAGAGGTTACGGCCGCGGGCACGCTTCACTACGTCATCCAGGCCGGGTTCGAAAATCGGGAGATTGTCGCTATTCCAGGCGTCGATTCGGGCCTGGTTGATATCGACCACAGTCACTTTTACATCAGGGCACTTGTCGGCGATAACAGTCATAGTGGGGCCACCGACATAGCCCGCGCCAATGCAAAGAATCTTGGTATTGTAACTCATAATGTGCCCAAATTTAAAAAAATACCGCCTTTCTGACCTTGATTATAACTAAAGAAAGCGCTATTGGGTATATCCGTAAGCGATATGGAACAACTTTCCGTTCACGGGGCGTTCGCAGTGGTACACTATGTAAATTTGAGTTAAAAAAGCTCACTTGAAAACGGCGGTGAGCGATTCAATTTCGCCAGGGACAACCGTACGGGTCGTCTCCATCACACCGTCGCTCCATCCGGACCAAACGCTGCCGGCATTAGCCGCTGCAGTGACCGTCACGGGGAACCCTTCAAAGAAATTGATGGTCATGGGACTAGCATCCAGCTTCAAGCCGTGAACCAGAATGGCACCCGAGCCGTTTACAGACAACGTTACGGGAGCCGCATGCCCAAGGCCAAAGAATTCCTGCAGTTCGCTGTAAATGACGCCGGGGCGTTCTTCCGCAAAGTCCTTGATGTCATTCAACTGCTTCGTCATTCTTGATGCACTCAAGTTCCAACGTTTTTGGTCGCGAGGAATCTCCGATTCGATTTCAGACATCATTTTGTCGATTCGCCCCAACACCCGGGAACTTTCAAAATTCATTTTCAGCAAGGCAGCCATTCGATTGATAAACGCAGCCTTGAAGCCGTCGTTTTCCAACAATCGACGGAGCAAAAGCGTGAATTCGGGGCCATTGGGCCAAGAAGGCCCATCTTCGGCAGTCGCAAACTCAAAAATGTTGTTCGTGTATTCGCTATAGGAATTCCCGTATCCGAAATCAAGATCGTACAAGAACCATTTCCATTTCGTTTGAGGACTCGTACCACGCCATTTTTTCAGGTTGTTGCCAGGCCAATCGCGATTGTTGGCAAATATTTCGGTATGCATGTAATTGATAAAGTTGTCCACGTCGATTTGCGATTCCACATAAGCAAAATTTTCTTCGCTTGCAAGGGTGCGATCTTCAAGCCAGTCCATCAAGGCCACATAATCTGTTGCAGAACCCGCAGAGACAGAATTGTCCGCCTTCAGCAAGTCAATTTTTTCAGGATCGAGGCCATAATGCGTCTCGAAGTAGTATTCCGTCGAACGTTCGCGGATGCTATGGATGCCGTAGTATTCGCCATTGTAATACACCACCGCAAAACGGCCGCGCTGATAATCCACGCCCAGTCCCTCACTCACCGAGCTGGCGAGCCTGTCGCGAATGTAATCGTTTCCAAAATTGCTGCCGTTATTGCGAAGCAAAAACACCTTGAACTTGTTCAGCTCCGGAAATTCAGGGAACAAGGCATACTTTAAACGACTGTCACCATACTTTTCACGGAATGTAATCGCCACCGATTTCTTGTCGTTTTGGCGACTGTAATTTCCAAAAATTTTCAGTCCCGCACGTTTTGCAAATGCAGGCGCATTCACGCCCGGTTCCATAAATTCCACCGTAACGGGGACTTCTTTATCGAGCCAGTAATTTGCACCATAATGCGGTTCCTTGCTCTGCGCAAAATTGCCTTCCATGTAGATTCCCGAATCCGGATCAAATAAGGAATTCGGATCCGCCGTCAAGAACACCGCCGGTACAGCAGGCGCACTTTCGAACACATAAGTGCGATTTGTTTCTTCGCCGGCGAGCGCCCCCGCCACAAAAGAAGCGCAGCGAATCGTCATTGTCGATTCAACCGTCAACGCCGTTGCGACAGCGGATTCTGCTGTAGGTGCAATGCCACCCGTTTCACAACGAACCGCCGCATTTTCCGGGAACGAAATCGCAAAGGGCTTATCGTAAAAACCAGAGGGAGGAATTTCCGTCAAAGTATCGAGCGCAGGCGATCGCGACGGCACCACCGATTGCGTTACAAGGCCATAAGGCGAAGCCTCGCCGAATCCAAAGCCAGGCGTACCATCCAGAAGCGTTCCATAATTCCACGTTTTCCCCACAGGCATTTCAGGATACGCCACCGAATCCACTATGGCCGTATCGGCATTCACCAAATACAAGCGACCGCCAGATTTGTTCAGCTTGAATGATGCATGCGGTTCATGCCCACGATTGCGGGCGATGTAGCTGAAAACTTTGACCGTCACTTCTTGAGACTCGTTCGCCTCCGGGCTCATTCGGGTACCGTAAATATTTTGAAGGTCCGGAAAAGTTGTTCCCGTTGGCAAAGACGCGCGGTACACCGTCGAAGAATCGCCTGTTCCCGTAAATACGATCTCGTAACCTTTCCAGTCATCAATATCGGGTTGCGTTAGCCTAAAAGACACCTTGCGGTCCTTGGTAATGTAGGCCCGCATCAAGATTTCATTCGTTGCCGAAATATCAAGCACGTCTTCCTTGTCCGAATTTCCCGTGCCTACAAAAACGGCAATAGACGACCAGCCCAATTCCTTGTTTTCGCCAAGCTTCATCACGGAGCCAAAACGACGTTCGCTTTCTTCCTTGAAGCAATTCTTTTTCTGGCCGGGCAAGGGATCCGCATAACTATAACCCGGCGGATCGCTTTGAGAATCCGTCCATGTCCAACAACCCGGTCCAATCATATTTAACGAATCATGTGGCAACACGTTATCCGGATAATTCTTGCCCGACATGAATACGACTAAAAATGAACTCGGCGCCAGTTTCGCATTTCCGAACTTCCACTTGAAAGGTTCCGTCAACCGATCCGTCAGATACATTCCGGACAAGTCTACGGTATCGGCAGAGGTATTGAACAATTCAATCCAACCCGCATCGTCACCTTCGTGATCTTCATAGACGATATTGATAGGGTCCACTTCGGTAAGCATAACCGCACCGCCGACAAACGGAAGCGTCTTTTGGGAATCCGCCTTCGAAGTATCCTGAGGGACTTCTTCTTCGGAAATTTGCTCTACCTTCGTAGATTGGCCATTCGAATCGGAACAAGCCAAAACACCTACCAGCGACAAGGCGGCAAACAGAGTCGCATAAACTCTACGAAATGTCAAAACATCCCCACACATCAAGGGTAATATATATTATTAATTCAAATTTCCGTTCTTAATTCTGAACTTTTTTACGGCGAGGACGGCGCACAATGAACAAACTGGCGCCAATCAACACCAACGTCACCGAAATGGCCTTCCCTACAGGGAATGCTTCCGAGAACACCAAGGCTCCGGCAAGAGTCGGCACCGCCGCACCCACGGCCGCACTGAACGGAATAATGAACAAGGCGCGACCACGAGAGAACGAGACCTGCGAATACAGGAACGCAATGCTGTAGGTAGCAATGTAGCCGAGGGTTCTGAAATCCATCAGGAGGCTCGCCACTGAAGAAAGCTCGATATGGTCCAAGTCAAAATCCATGGCAAGACTCTTGTAGAATGCGGCGGAAAGGCCAAAACCCACGCCCATAATCAAGGAGTCAACCATTTCACGGTCCTTGACCCACAAGTGCGCCACCAGCGTTACAGCACTCAGTCCGCCGGCATACGCCCAAAGCATGCCGATGTTTTGCACCGCAGTTGATTCGCCCAGGTTTTCAACGGAGTACAAAAGACCCGCCACCACAAAGCAAATCGCAATCACGATGCGCTTGGTCAAAGCTTCTTTCAAAATGCAAAAGCCCATCAGTGCCGTCAGCACCGGATTCAAGACCATCATAGGCTGCACCTGGCTCAAGTCATAACGGGCCATGGCAATGTAGTAGCCGAGCGTTGCAAGGCCCGAGCAGCAAATTCCAAGCCACCAGAACTTATTGGTAATAACGCCCTTAAAGAATTCCCACGGACGGGACGTTCCGCCGGTACGCTTGCCTACCGTTGAAACGCCCGATTTTTCGAGAATGTTTCCGCAGGCAAAGAGAAACGCCGGCCCGATTGTCAACAGCAAGAAAAGCATCTATTAAAGTCCGTCGTAGATTTCCTGGTAAATCCAGTAGTTGCCCATGACGCGCTTTACATAGTCGCGGGTTTCCCAATAACTAATATCTTCGGCACGGATATCCCAAGTCTTGCCCTCACCCGCAGCCTGCCAGCGCTTAGTGGGCTTGGGGCCGGCATTGTAGTTTCCCAGCACATACATGTAGTCATCGCTGTATTCGGCCTTCAAGTCGACCAAGTAGCGAATACCCAGGCGAATGTTCATGTAGGCGTTAAACAGCTGACGCGGTTCGAAATTCGGAATGCTTTCCTTTTCGGCAAGCATCTTGCCCGTTGCAGGCATAATCTGCAAAAGTCCGCAAGCACCTGCCGGCGACATGATTTCAAAGTTGAAAATCGATTCCTGACGCATCACGCTATACACAAAGAACGGATCAATGCGTTCGCCGGAATGGAACTTCACCTGGTCCATGTACGGAATCGGGAACAGATAATGCAACACATCGATGGGAGGTGCCATCAGGCGGCGGCGATCGATATTGTTCTGGAACTGACGAGCGAGGCGATACCCGGCAGCGGTTTCGCCCATTTCGTAGAAGAGTTTGCCATATTCGTACAAGAAATCCAGACGTTTCGCGTTCTTCTTGCGGGCTTCGTCGTAAAGGGCGAAAGCCTGATCGCTAAAGCCGTACTGGAACAGTGTGCGAATGCGGTTGTAACGTTCCGGGTTGTAAGTCGTATCGGGCTTGCCCACTTTCTGCGAGGCACGCACCCAAGCAAGCGTCTGTTCCGGAGCCATACGCACGCCATGTGCATACGGAACATCCTTTTCAGCCATCAGCTTGTATTCCACCAGCTTCATGCGGCTGCGGTGAGCATAGTAAGCAAGCGGGAAGTCGCGAATACAATCGAGGTAAGCTTCACGGGCCAGGGAATCCTTTCCGACCTTCATGTAGGCATCGCCCAAGAACATACGGGCGCCACTTCCGCTCCACAAGAACGGTTCCTTAGTCGCATCGATCAACGCCGGAATAGCTTCATTCCACTTTTCCTGTTTAAAGTACACAAAACCGATACGGAACTTGGCCCACTGGCGCTTGACATTATTCTTAAAACGCTTGTGCGAAAGAGTCTTGTAGCAGACAATGGCGCTATCGTACTGTTCCTTCTGTTCGTATTCAAAGCCCTTCACCCACAAGTTATTGGCATTTTCCTTACTGAACTGGTTTGCATCTTGCAAGGCGGCATCCATCTTGCGGATTTCTTTTTCGTAGCGACCTGCATTGTTACGGTACAGGCGCAAAATAGACTGCATCCACAAGGCGCGCGGTTCTACGGAATCCAGCAGGAACTTGAACTGCTTAATGGATTCGTCTTCGCGCTTCAATGTACGCAAGGTCACCGCACGCTTTTCCCACAGCATAATGCGAGTCGCCATATCCAACGAACTCGGCGGAAGCTTTTTCTGCAAGGAATCTTCCGGCGGCGGGAGCGCCGCTTCCGGCGAAAGGGAAACCAGCATGGAATCCAGAATGTTGATGGAATCCAACAGCGTCAGGCATTCATTGGCATTATCCTTGGCGCAAGCCATCTTGGCGTAGGCCACCTTTTCTTCAAGCGTTTCAGGGGCGCCACGCACCTTGCGAAGTCTGCGGATAGCGGCAAAGGCAGAATCCTTGTACACCGATGCACTGGTCAGCAACTTCAAGTACATGCGCTTTGCCTCTTTCATCTGCTTGAACTGTTCCAGGTACTGGGCGTAGCGATAGCGGAGTGCTGCGGCATCGTCAGACTTCGGGTACTTTTCCACAAAGACCCTCAAAGAGTCCGCATGGGCACGGTCGCTAAGCGTCGTGTCCGCCATGGCAGCTTCAATTCTAAGTCTAGAGGCCACCCTGTCAAAAGAAGCGTCCTGATCCAGATTCTTATACAGTCCCAGCACCACGCGCATATTCTTGTAATCGCGCAACTTGAACAAGCACTTGGCCATTCGCAAAATCACGGAGCCATCCAACTGGGCATCGCGACCGCGCAGAGAATCGTATGCAAAGTAGGCGCTATCCCATTGTTCCCTGTAAAAGAACTGAGCCGCACGGGCAAAGTCACGCACGTTCTTGGGTTGAGACTGGTCTTCGCTCAAAGCCTTCAGACGATCGTAACGCACCACCACATCCTGGAACTGCGAAGGAGGAACCTGTTCCAAAGCCTCGTATGGATTAGGGGGCGTAAACGGCATCGATGCAATCAAGCTATCCGTCGCCTGCATCGGAAGCGGCCCCGGTTGAGCAGAATCCTTCACCTGCGCAAAAACCCCTGCGCAGAACACAACCACCAATACAATTAATTTTCTCATTTCTTATTCTTGATTTTTATTTCTTGCTGCTATCAACCTGGCCCACAAAGCTCGATATTCCCAAGTCACGAATTGTCTGGGCGTACTTGTTGTGCATAAAGGTATTCACGCTGTCGGCATCATCCATCTGCAACACCGTCAGTGCGGAGTCGCGCACATCTTCGAAGTTAATCGAACGGATGATTTTCTTAGTAGACATCACGCTCCAAGGCGTCATCGAAAGTTCGTCGACACCAAGGCCCACCAGCAACAACACACTCAATGGGTCCGCACTCATTTCACCGCAAACCGCCACGGGGATACCCTCGCGGTGTGCAGCCTGAACCGTCTGGTAAATCATGCTGAGCACAGCCGGGTGATGAGGCTGGAACATATCCGTAATCAATTCGTTGGTACGGTCCACGGCAAGCGTAAATTGCACCAGGTCGTTCGTACCAATGCTAAAGAAATCCACTTCCTTGGCCAGCTTGTCCACAATCATCACAGCAGCAGGCACTTCAATCATCACGCCGATTTTCACCTTCGCGACTTTCTTGCCGGCCGCTTCCAGTTCCTTACGGCACTTGACAATGCAAGCCTTTGCACGACGGAATTCCGTCATGCTAGAAATCATAGGCAGCAAAAGACGCAAGTTTTCTTTAGTGTTGGCCAACAACAGAGCCTTGAGCTGCGTGCAGAAAATATCTTCGCGGTCCAAGCACACGCGAATGGAGCGCCACCCCATGAACGGGTTCGATTCATTCACCGCCGTAATACCACTCACCAACTTGTCGCCACCGGCATCCAAGGTACGGATGGTCACCGGGCACGGGTGCATGGTTTCAAGAATGTAGCGGTAAGCATCGCGCTGTTCATCTTGCGTCGGAGCTTCATTGCGCAAGAACAAAAATTCAGAACGGTATAGACCGATACCCGTCGCACCGAAGTCGGTCACCTTTTCCGATTCCGACGGGAGTTCAATATTGGCGTGCAAAGTAATGTACTTGCCATCGCGGGTCATCGGTTCCAGCTGGCGCATCGTGAACAATTCACGGCGTTGCCTTTCAAAGATTTCCTGACGCTTGTAGAAATCCTTGATGTCTTCCTGGTTCGGGTTGATTACAACCTGACCACTCGAGCCATCAATAATGACCGTATCGCCCACTTTGACGAGGGCTGCAAAATTTCTCAAACCAGACACCAACGGTATCTGGAGCGAACGGGCCAAGATAGCCACGTGGCTCGTGCGGCCACCGGTATCCATGGCAAGCCCCGCCACCTGGCCGGGCTTAATGGACATCAACAGACTGGGCAACAGTTCGTGGCCAACCAGCACGACACCTTCTTCGGTAGCTACATCCTCGAGCACCGGTCCGGAGTCTTCCATGGCCGCCATCAAGCGGTTGTACACGTCCCTCAAGTCGGCCGCCTTGTCGCGCATGGCCGGCGAATCGATCTGTTCAAACTTGTCAATGAAGGCGCCAAGAACCACATGCACCGCCCAGCGGGCATTCTTGCGGTCCTTGCGGATTTTATCGAGTACCCCGTTGATCAGAGTGGGGTCCTGCAAAATCATCAAATGAGTCGCAAAGATGAGGCTGTCCTTCATCCCTGTGCGACCTTCGGAAATTTCCTTGATCTGCGAAACTTCCTTCGTCGTCTTATGAACCGCTTTCAAGAAAAGCTGTTCTTCGTCTGCTAGACGGCTTTCGGGGAGCGTTTCTTCTACCACCGAAATCTTCCGGTTCGTTACCGGAAAAACGCACCCCATGGCAAAGCCCGGGGATGCAGGAACGCCCTTTAAGACCGTTCGGGTCAGTTCCGGCTTCTTAGCAGGGTTCTTCGTTGAAGTGGTCATTAAACAGACTTTCCAACTGCGAAGCGACCTGTTCCTCGTCTTCGCCATCGATTTCGAACTTGACTTCGGACCCTGCAGGAATAGCAAGCATCATCACGTTCAAGATGCTCTTGGCGTTAGCCTTGGAGCCTTCGAACACAATGAATATGTCACTCTTGGCCTGGCCGGTAATGTCCACTATCATCCCGGCAGGTCTAGCGTGTATCCCTAACTTGTTGGTTACCACCAATGTTTTTTCGATCATTGTTTTCCTCAGAAAAAATCCACGTTGATGTCTAGACCATCTTGTAAGATAATGCGCACCAAGCTGTCTGCCGAATGGACCGTCTTGACCAAATCGTCATGCAAAGTACGGTCGTTCAGCAAAATACCCACCGTGTTGTCCTTAGATTCGATCTTCTTCTGGACCTTCACGACGAGTTCGTCCAAATGGCTAGTCACTTGTTCCAATTCGCCCAGCAACTTGTCGGCGTTACCCATCACCTTTTCGGTGTTTGCAAACATATTGTCGATAGGCGGCTTAACGCCATCAATCAGGTTATTCACCTTAACCGTCACCTGGTTCAAGCCTTCCAAGCTCTTCCGGAGCTGCGGGTCGGCAGTATTCAGCATCACCAGAATGCGGTCTTCCAAGGTTTCAGCCTTCACAAGAAGGGTCTTGAAGCGTTCCTGGAATTCCGGGTTCACGATCGTCTGGTTCAAGGCCTGCTTCACCGATTCCAAGAGTACCTTCGTAGAGTCGCAAACCTCGCCCACAAGACCAAGGGCTTCGGCGATACCGGCGTCAAACTGGCCCGTAATGGTATCACCCGGAGCAAAGTAGCTCGACGAATCACCCAGGATCATGCCAATCTGGCGTTCACCCATGATACCGATGTTTTGCACGCGGATTTCGGAATCCTTCGGGATTTTCACGTCGGTGCGGAGCCTGATGGTCACCACCACGCGGTGGCCGGCCAAATCGATGGATTCGACCTTACCGAGCTTCACGCCATTCACCTTCACGGGGTCATCGAGCACCAGGGTGCTCACCTGGGTGAAGCGCAGGTAGTAGGTATTAAAGGTTTCGCGGGGGTCCTTCTCATTTAAGAAGAATATTCCAAAAACAAGAATAATCAGGGCTAGGATGACCACCAAGCCAACTGAAAAATAAAGAGCCGAATACTTTTTCATTTGAAACTTAATCTAGCATATTTTTGTATACAATACAGAAAAAGCTCTCCGAAAGAGAGCTTTTAAGGCCAGATTTAAGGGGGCTACTCGTCGATTCGCACGATCGGGCTGTTGTTTTCGATGCCGTTCACATGGCGGTCGAGCCAGTCCAAAAGCAGGGCGTCACGTTCTGCCTTAGGAAGCAAGAAGTTTTCGCGGCCCATTTTCTGCATATACACGTCCAAATAGGTCATGAGTACGCCACCGGCCACGGACACGTTCATGGATTCGGTAATACCGTACTGGGGCAGCTTGAATTCATAATCGGCATGGGCCAGGGTGTCGGGGTGGTTTCCATGGAATTCACTTCCCAGGTAAAAAGCCGTCGGCTGGCTCAAATCCAAATCCAGAACAGAATTGGTGGTATTCGTGCTGGCCACGGCAATCTTGTAACCCTTGGCGCGGAGCTTTTCCATACAGAGCATACGCTTCTTGTAAAGGTACAGGCTCATCCACTTGTAAGAGCCCTTCAGAATAGACTTGTTCACGCTGTAGGCGTTGTCTTCTTCGATAATGTGGACATCCTGGAGCCCGAACACTTCGGCAGTACGGATCACAGCCGAAATATTGTGGGGGTCGAACAAGTCTTCAAGCACCATGCAAAAATGCCTCGTACGGCGATCCACGACAGACGTCAAAAGTTCGCGACGGCGTTCCGTCACACGTTCCAAAAGGGATTCAAGAGTTTCATTCGTCATTTCTTTTCCTTGATAGCCTGAATATCTTTTACCATGATGGGAACTGCCTGCATATCCTGTTCGCGCTTTTGTTTGCGGGCCTTCTGCAAGCGTTCAAAATCACCGAGTTCCCAATGGGCACCGTTCACCACTTCTTCGAAATCAAGAACATACTGGACATTGTCGGCAGACTTCAGCTGGGCACTCTTGAGCATGGGCTCCTTGTTGCCGCCAAAATACATACCGGCCGCCTTCTTGATGTCATTGACAATGTGTTCAATCTTCGTATTCACCACGCTCCTGAACACCTTCATTTGCATAATGTTGTTGAGCACGGAATTGCCGGGGAATACGATTGCAGTTAATTTGTACTTAATCTCGTTACCGGGAATAGGGTCCATGTCCAAGTAGGCGACCGCCGTCCCGTGAAGAGCCCAACGCAAGATCTTGGCGTGTCCATAGCCAAAGAACACATCGCGCATACCGAGTTTTTGACCCGCGCTATCCTGCAGAGCCCAATAGAATTCGCCCGAAAGGCTGCGTCCGTTACTGCCGTTAAAGAACCTTCTGTTCGGATGCGTATATTCCAGCGTATAGTTTTCGTCCAGATAGGCGTTAATCAGCTGCGCCGTAAACGGCATGTTGTCAAACAAATACTTGATAACGTTTTCATTCAGCGGGAGCGTTCCTTCGTAAACGTACTCCACGCGGTACTGGCGACCGAGCCTAGCATAAATCTCGGGAACCATGGGAGCGCCGGGATCAGCCTTGTAGCCGCGATTTGCAAGTTCCTTGAATGGCTTGCAAAATTCGCCATCGTACTTTACTTTAGGCCAAGGATGCTTGTCTCCCACAGAGCAACCCGGGAAATCCATGTTCATGCACGTCTTAAGTCCAGAGCACAGCGAACGCAAATCGTCTTCGTTTTGCAGCTGTTTCAGCAACTTGTGACGGGCGAGCGTATCAGTCGCAGGCCCTTCAGCCGCAAAAGCGAATACCCCGCACAACAGGGCCATCATCAAAGACTTCGCTATGTATGCAAGAATCTTCATTAATCCCTAAACTCCAGACTATCCTGTGGAATGACCGTGAAAGGCTTAATCGCATCAAGCTTCGAAACCGGGGCGACAATGGAAGTCGTCATCTTGTCCATGTCAAAATACTTCTTGACCATCGCCTTTACCTGGTCGGCCGTCACCGCATTAATTTCCTTCACGTAATCCAGGTAGTGGTCATAAGTCTTTCCCACCAGTTCTCCCCTTGCGAAAATAATCGCAGTCGCCTCGGGGCTGTCGAACAGGCTCGGCAGGCTTTCAATCAACGACTTTTTCGCCTGGGCAAGTTCTTCTTCGGTCGGCCCCTGTTCAGCGAATTCATTCACCACTTCGCGAATGAGCTTCAGGGCGAATTCCACCGACTCCACCTTGGTCTGCAAGGCAATGGTCACCATAGCCGTGTCGCGGTAGTCGTTACCCACCGAGCTGTACACGCTGTAAGCAAGGCCTTCGTCGCTACGGACGCGGTTCATCAGGCGACTCGTAAAGCTGCCACCGCCCAAAATGAAGTTTGCCACTGCAGCCGGATAATAGTCGGCGTGAGGTCTACGCACAAAGGGCTGGTTCATGGAAATATTGGCCTGAGTAATATCCTTATCCACCACATAGATTCCAGGCTTTCTCACGAACGAAAGCGGAGTCGGTTCCTGGAAGAGGTTCTTGGAGTCCTTCTTTATGTTCTTCGCAACGGTAGCATTCCAGCTTTCAAAGAATTCCTTGAGCATCACGACTGCTGAATCCTTATCCACGTCGCCCGAAAGAGCAAACAGAATACGGCCGTTAGCATACACGCCTTGCGCCAAACGCTTCAGGTCTGCAACCTTCACCTTCTTGTAGTCGGCGGCATTGGCGTCCCACAGTCTCGGGTTCGGAGCGTAGTTCACCTTGGAACGGAGAGCCGAAAGGACTTTTGCCGGCGTGTCGTAACGGCGGTCATAAGCCGTCAAGAAATTCGCACGCATAATTTCAAACTGATCCTTGTCAAAGGCGGGCGCCGTCAGCACCTGCTTCGAAAGGGCAAGCATATTCGGGAAATCCTTGGACAAACAGTCGATATCGAAAGAGGACGTAAAGGTTCCCACAGAAGACGAAATTCCGGCGCTGATAAATTCCAGAGAATCATCCAAAGCCTTGGCCGAAATTCCACCGCCGCCGCCACGACGCAACAAGCCGCCCATCATAGATGTCGCCGCTTCGTCCTTAAGTGCCAGCGGAGCACGGGGCTGTTCAAAATAGACCGTAAAATTCACCAGCGGAAGGCTGCGGTCACTCACGATATAGCCTGCAATACCCGGCGCAATTTCAACTCGATAATCCTTGGGGTAAGGCGCTACGTACTTGTATTCCGGGAACTGAATATCTTTATAGCTTGCAGGGACTGCAGGCTCAGCCTTTTCTTCAACGGCAGACGTAGCAACCGTATCGGCTTGCACAGCTGCCGGTACAGGTTCCGTTTGGGGTTCCGGCGAACCGGAACAAGCAACCAAAGCCATCGCTGAAGCAGCAGCCAAAAAGAAATCTTTCAAATCAAACTTCATCAAACAATAAGTTAGAAAATTCCTCTTGTGTCAATCCCACGGAGGCGGGAATCTCCCCCTGTTTTCTAAATTTCCACCCATGCCAGGCATTATCCGATTTGCACCGAGTCCCACGGGCTTTTTACACGAAGGGCACTTGCTCTCCGCTCTTTACGTGTGGGCCGCCGCAAAAAAATGGGATCTCAAAATACACCTGCGCATCGAGGACCACGACCAAGGTCGTGCCCGCAAGGAATACATCGACGGTATCCGCGAAGATCTCGCCTGGCTCGGCTTCCGGTACGATAGCGAAAGCATTCAAAGTTCCCATTTTGATTTCTTTCAGAAAGTCCTCGACAAGCTTACCGCCAAAGGGCTCGTTTACCCTTGCACCTGCAGCCGCAAGCAGTTGCAATCCGAAAACCCCATCAGCGAAACCGGCGAGGTGATTTATCAAGGGAAATGTTTTTTTAGACGAGAGACGAAAGACGAGAGACGAGAGATAAATTTACCGCACAATCTTCGGATTGTTATTCCAGACAAAGTAATCAACTGGCACGACGAACGTCTCGGCGACTTTAGCGAAAATCCCAAGCTTCAATGTGGCGATTTCCCGATCCGCGACCGCGACGGTTTCTGGACCTATCAATTCGCCGTCTGCATCGATGACCTTACCGAAGGAATCACCCACATTGTCCGCGGCGAAGACATCCGCAATTCCACCGCCCGCCAAATTGCACTTTCCCAGCTGATTGCCGATACCTGCCAAGACGAACCGAGTCTTCGCATTCCTCCGTACACGCGCCAGCTGTATTTGCACCACCCCCTGATTGTGGATTCCAGCGGAAAAAAACTTTCCAAACGCGAGCACGCCTATAGCCTCCGCCAAGACAAAGACGCCGGTAAAACACCGCCGGAAATCCTCGGGCAAATCCTATACAAAGCGGGATTTTTGTCAAACAATACCCCTACAGCGCTAGAACAGGCGATTACAATCGTAGCAAAGCGACTTTAAACACGCCTTTTACACTCCTTTTTAAAACCCTAATTCCGCAACCGACAATAAATTAGGTATATTCAAGACATGTCTTCACCTTCTGCTATTGTCGCCAAAATTCGGCAAGAAGCCGCCCTCTTTGATTCCAAAGACCGTTTACTCTGCTTTTCGACCAAAAATGACTTACAGTCCCCTTTGATTACCGAAGCAGGAGACCTTTTCTACGAAAAGTGGTTGCAGGCTCATGGGCCCCTTCCCCTGGAATCCTTCTTCCAGGTTTCCCAGAATTTTACCGCGCAGCAAAAGATAACCGCCCTGGATTCCATTACGGCGGTTTTACGTCATAAGCTTGACGACTATGGTGAAACAGACCTTTACCTGCTTCTCGGCTTTTTAAAGTGGGATGGCAACGCCCTGGCCCCGAGCCTTTTGGTTCCGCTGGACTTCGATCCGACTAAGAATACGGTTTCCATTTCGGCCCGTCAACCCATCGAAAACGTAATCCTGCGCGAACGCCTCAAAGACTCCATCGCGCTCCCCTCCGCCGAAGACGCCATCATCAACGGCAAGTTCAGCCTGCTCCTCTATTTTTCACAATTTGAAAAAGCCATCGCAGGCGAACGCAACTGGCGCTTCACCCGTCATGGGGTTTGTCTCGGATTCTTCAATTCCAACCTGCTGAATCTCAAGAAACGTTATGACCTGGGCTTTTCGGAAAAGGCCATCGCAGGCAATCCGATTCTTAATTCGCTTCTTCACGAGGATGGCTTCCAGACCCAGGAATCCCTGTTTGAAGAAAAGGACTTCGACAAGGTCTTCTCCCCTGCTGATCACCACTTCCTATACACCACCGATTCCCACACCAACAAGGTGACGGTGGATGCCGAAAACGAAAGCGCCTGTGCCTACGCGATCCAGGCTCTTCCCGGCACCGAGAAAATGAAGGTGGCAGCAAACATTGTGGCAGACCAAGTGGCCCAAGGCAAGAAGGTGCTGGTGGTTCACAAGCGTGCCGTCAGCAAGCGAAACTTCCATAACGCATGGCGTCCGCCCTTCCGCAGTTTCCCAGATTCCAACCGCAGTGAACTGGAACAGAAAATCCGCACCATGCGGAACAACTTCCTGGAATACTACGACGCCGTCAACAAGCCCATTCCGCCCACCAACGTCGTGCTGGCGGACTTGTTGCGCGAATTCAAGGACGTCAGACCGCCCAAAAAGAAATTCCCCGACCGCATTTTCCGCGGCATCAATCAGCTTGATTTCAACGGATATCAGGAACTCAAGAAAGACATCCAAACCTTGTCTGAATTGTACTTCGACAAGGAGGGCGTCAACGCCCGCAGGGCTTTCCAGGGAGTCAAGGTAGCAAGCCTGTCCCCAGAACAGCAGCAAGTCCTTGCCGAAGAACTCCGCTGCGCCGCAGACCGCGCCAGAGAACTGGAACCGGTCATCAAGAAGATGGAATCGACAGGACTCTTCCCCACCGGAATGTTCCTGTCGGGAATGGTCGACATCCTCGAACTCCTGCGCGACAACTTTGACGAAAATACGCCGACCTTCGAAGACTGGCAGCTTCGTAGCCATAACTGGCACGCCTACAAGGACACGCTGACCCACCTCCCCGAAGCTGGCGACCAATGGGTGCGGTACCGCAGGCAGACCTCCGACATTTACACCGACAACGCCGTCGATGAAAACATCCAAAACGCACGCGACGACTTTGCCGAATGCCAGAATATTTCACTCAAGGGACTTTCGGAACGCTATCGTTCTTCCCGCAAGCGTTTGCTGCAAGTGATTCGCAAACCCAAGACCGTCGACTCCGACGCCAAGCTTCTGGATTTGATCGACACCTTATTGGAACTGCAGGCAAACAAGAAGTCTTACAAGGAAAGCGCCGTGCTGGGCAATCACCTGCTCGGACGCGACTGGCACTTTGAAGGCTCTAACTGGGTCGAACTGAACCAGAAGATCCAATACATTTACGAATTCCGCGATCAGCACAAGGACGATCCCAAGCTGGACTTGCTCCTGCAGTTACTGGAACAATGGCATAACTTCAAAGAGCTGCAACCGGAATTGTCGAACCTCTGGAATTCCGTCATCGAGCTCCAGACGTCCATCAAGCAAATCAACAAGGACATGCAGCTTGAAACTCCGCTGGAAAGTCTGAGCATCGACAAGTGGCTCGGCCAGATTCAGTCCTGGAGCGACAACTGGAACCATTTCGATATTCATCTGCAATTGGCCGCTCATTTCCAGAAAATGGAAAGCTACTGCGGCATGGCCCTCGTCGAATACCTCAAGGACCCCGATAACGCAGATGCCGATTTCAGCAACGCCCTCGCCCACTATTGGACCGGGGCCCAGATTCAGGCGGCGACCAAAGCCTGCCCGAGCCTGTTCTCGGAAAGTCCGAAGGCTAAGGCTCAAAAGAGCAAGGAATACCGCACGCTCTTGGACCAGTTCTCGGGTGCAAACTTCAAGGAACTGCACAACGCCGTCGACAACGATCCGAGCGTTCTTACTGAAGTTTCTCTCGCCGATGCACTTCGCATTTCCGACAAGCAATCCTTCGACATCACCATCATACTCGATGCCGACGCGATCTCCCTTGCCGAAGCCACGCCGATTTTGCTTGCCGCTCCCAAGACCATTCTTGTGGGCGACCCCCACAACCCGAGTCACGAATACCTGCCCATCGATGCCTTCCACGAAGAATCCGTTGCACGCAACCCCTTCTTCCAAGAAAGCATCCTCACGGCAGCCCTTCGCCAGGGAGCACCGACTCGCGAGCTCTGGTTCTCGGCTCAGTACAGCGATCCCGCCATTGTAAGCTTTGCCAACGAACGCATCTACAACAACGGAATCAAGCAACTTCCGCCGGCAAACAATGATATTTTCAAGGGCATTTCAATCAAGGAAGTCCCCGACAAGATCGAAGCGATTGCGCTTACCGCCATACGCCATGCAGAACGCCACCCCGAAAAGACTCTCGGAATCATCGCATTCCACCAGTCCACCTGTCAAGAAATCGAAGACAGCATCCGGGCCAAGCTGATTGCAGGCACTGCGGCGGCAGCCTTCTTCGCAAGACCCAACGCAGATATCCGCTACTTCGTGAAGACTCCCGAAAGAGCCGTGGACCAGTTCCGCGACACCATTCTCGTCTGTATCGAAGCCGAAGGCGCCAGCGGACTGGCCGCCGACCACAAGGTCACGGTTTGTTCGACCCTCGCAAAGCGAGAACTCCGAGCCTTTACCACAGAACTGGATCTCTCGAAGATTGCATCCCAAAAGAATTCGCTCTTCCGCGAATGGATCAACTTCATGCAGTCCAGACAGTACGATCCCGTCGTGGACATCGAACCTGCAGAATCTCCGCTCCGCAACGAAGTCATTCAGGTTCTTAAAGACGCGAATATCGTCGTGCAAGAATATTCCTGCAAGGGCGGAATTCCCGTGGGCCCGGTCGTGGTTGACGCGAACAACCCCACCCATTTCTTGTCCCTTATCGAAGACGACTGCACGACGGAACGTTTCCGCGATTCTATCGAAGACCGCGATTACGTTCGTCCGCTAATCCTAAAACAATTCGGCTGGAAAGTCATGAACGTCTGGTTGCCGTTCTGGTTCATGTCTAATCAGGACGAAGTCGGCCACCTGATTGCAACCATCGCCATCGAACAGAGCGTGGCGCCCCCGCCCACAACGGAACCTGATGAAGACGATGGATCCGACGTGTTCGATGCCGCCTCCAAGCCCATGACGGAACCCTACGTGGTGCAGCACCCCAAGATCGAGGGAACCGCCCACGACAAGCCTATCGCAGAACTTCCCATTGCCGCGCTCATTACGCAGCTCAAGTTCTACGTCGACAGCGAAGCGCCCATTCACGAAGAAATATTGAAGCAGCGCGTTCTGGAACTGCACCATGTAGACAGGGCAGGTCCTGTGCTACAGCAAGTTCTGACCGAAGCAATCCACCAGGGTCTGCAAAAGAAACGCTTTATCAAGACCGGACCGTTCTACTACTCACTCAAGGCCAAGGATTTGGTCGCACGCAACCGTTCGAACCGTCCGGACTTTGAACGCAAGCTTGCCTACGTAGCTCCTGAAGAACGCGCCCTCATGCCGCAGAGCATGGACGAACATGCCCTGAAACAGGCCATGGGACTTTTGGAATAGCATTAACAAAAAAAGTTCCACCCTGCGGGTGGAACAACCTCATTACTCAAAGGATGCCTAAGGCATCCGAGCTCGTCGCTATTTTACCTTCACAACAAAAGCCGTGATATTGTAAGCAGACAATTCTCGAGCCTTGTCTTCGGCAGCCTTCTTGCTACCCCATCCACCGCCGCGGAGCTTGTAGAAGGGAGCATCGAACACCACCTGAATGGAGTAACCGGTGCTTGCGGAAAGCTGCGCACGACGACGCTGGGCAGCATCAAAATCTGCCACCGATTCAAACTGAAGCATATAGTAGCCATCAGACTTGGACGACTTGGCGGCAGCCTTCGGCACAGCCGATTCGTTCTTGACACTGTCGCGCAGAGACGCGCTCAAAGCAGGTTTGTATTCCCTGCCGCGGAAAAGGGTATCCAAATCGGTCGGTTCGGCGGCAAAGGCAACGGTGCACAGGCACAGGGCAAATAAAATCTTTCGCATAGGTCAAATATAACAAAAAGCTCCCGTGAAGGGAGCTTTCTAAGTTCATTATGTCAGGGTTTACTTTCCTGCATTCAGGTAGTCTGTAACAGGCTTCGGCGAACGCTTGATGCCCCATACAGAGGTAGATTCCTGCTTTGCATCCTTACCGGCAGAACCGAGCTTCACGTAGGAATTGAGCTTCACGATGTAGGCGCCAGTGCCCACCACGCGGCCCTTGTCAGAACGCATGTTCCAACCGATGAAGTAGTTGCGGTCATTACCGGCATCAATACAGGTACCGCCATTGAAGTACTGGATCTGCTTGCCGTCAGGACCAACAGCCGTGTTCTTCTTGTCGTCGCAGTAAATCTTCTGCTTCTTGCTGGCAACGTAGTTACCCAAGTTGGTGAAGTACTGCACTTCGTAGTAGAAGAAGATGTCATCAGCAGTGACCTTAGCCCTATCTTCGTCGGAGAGGCCGTTGTACAGAGCGTACATATCAGCTTCGACGAAGTGACCCGGCCTACCGCCTTCAGCAGCGAAGACTTCGTTCTTGGTCATCGTGGTACGATAGCCGTTCACCGACACGGCAGGAACGTTATCGCCAGCCGGGACGTTAGCCGTAGAGGCAAACTTGTTTTCGTGCACAGCCTTGTTAGCGTCACCCGTCACAGGAATCCAGATAGACGGCAAGCGCTTGGTTTCCTTGTAACCCGTCGGAGAGTTCCAGACAAAGCCAGCATCAGCCGTAGAACGGATAGAGTCGGCACCACCAACGGTCAGATCCACATCGTCAGACCAAATGATGTTTGCAAGGTCACCGGCCAGGCGTACATAGTCACCCACGTGCGGAGAAACGCTGCCGCGCATGTACATGAACTTGATACGGCCTTCGCCATTGGCAGCACCCAAAGCCGGATCGCTCTGAGCGGTCACCACAGCGGAGGTGTTGCTCAAGGCAGAAGCATAGCGGGCATTGTCAGCCAGGTCAACTGCAGAATTCAGGTAGAAGTCCAGAGAGCTTCTCTTGTTGGAGGTGGTCACGAGCTTGACCGGTTCGGACATAATCACCACGAGGCTGTCGTAATCCGTCAGGTCGTCACCATTCTTAAGAGTACGCACTTCGGCACGCAGCGGCACCGGAGCAATACGGTCTGTCAAAGCACCGGAGAAGCCCTGCTTCACGTCACGGCCCTTGTCCTTGAACACGGCGTAAGAATGAACCTTACCCACACCAGCAGTCTTGACGCTCTTGGAGAGTTGCAGATTGCCGATCGTGATCAAGTTGGAGCAGTAGCCGCCCACGCCATTGTATTCCGTCAGATTAGAGCAGTCAATGTTGCTCTTGTCAATCGTCAGCAAGGCGTTACAAGTAATCGAGACATCCTTCGGAATGTTGGAGTAGCCTTCTTCAACCGGATTGTGTTCTTCGGCAGAAGCAGAATCCCACATCACGCAAATCTTAGTCGGCAAGGAGTCCTGATGGAGACGACGGTCGTAGTAGATTGCGATAGAGTCGCCAATACCATCCAGGTATTCCTGGCTCATGCTGAAGTAGGGTTCAGGAATCTTGTGTTCCAGAGAAGGTGTAGCACCATGAACGTCGAACACGTCAGCCAAGACCGGAATAGGTACCGGCGGTTCGCGGAAGTAAACCGGGCTGTATTCGGCCTGGACATAGTCATTCATTTCAGCCACGATCTTTGCCGGATTGTTCACACCCGGATCCGTATCCCAGCGATAGACCTTCAGAGAACGAATCGACACCGTAGCGTAGCCGTTTTCGAAAGCCACTTCTTCAGGGATAAAGTCAATACCCGGAGAGGTCAAGGAAACGCTGTTATGGACCTTAAAGCCATCGCACTCTGTCAAGCAGGGGGTATAGCTGCCGTCGGAATTGGGCTTCAGGATCACAAGGTAGAAGTCATAAATGGAACCAGACCAGTATTCTTCATAAGATCCATCGGCCTGAGCAGTCATGCCCTTGACAGCCGTGGGATTTTCGCCGGCTTCAGGAATCTTTTCAACAAAGGAAATCTGCGGCAGGTAGAAGCTAATAGACATGGCCTTGTCACGACCAGTAACACTGATCTTGAATTCCTTGATGGCAGCATTCATTTCTTCCATCGGGACGGTCACGTACACGGTATCGACACCGGTTTCACCAATCTGGAGCTTGTCCGTTTCTCTAATTCTCGTGTAGGTTTCCGTTCCGAGGAGCGGATCCACGTCTCTCTTGTAGACAACCATAGCCTTGTCGTGAGAAAGTGTGTATTCAACACCCTTGGCATCTTCCGGATAAATTTCCACATCCTTGGTAGCGCCTTCGCCAGCAGCCACAGAAGAGATATAGACCGGAACTCTTTCACCAGCCATAGCGGAGGTCTGCAAGGTGTACTTGCCGCCCGGAATATCCACGCCGGTAGTATCCTTGGCAACGCCGTTAGCATAAACAACGTCCACTTCACCACTCATACGGAAGGTTGCCACCTTCTTGGTCTTGCCATCAATGTTGATGAACAAAGTGTAGCGGCCACCGCCAAGGCAAACCTTGGACTTGTCCACCTTCGGAGAGGTCAGAGAGGTCAAGTCAATACCGCACTTGTACACATCCGGAACAGAGACATTTTCAAAGCCAGGCACAGCCGGAGAGCTAATGGTGTTACCCTGGACCAAGGTGAAGGAAATGGGCAAGTTTGCATTCTTGATTTCTTCACCGCAGTACTTTTCTTCCTTTTCGTCACCGGTCATTGCAGAGGCGCAAGAGCCGTCACCCGTCTTGGTGTAGCAAATATCGTAAGACGTTTCAGCCGGATTGTCCTTGTTCTTGGTACCCTTCACATCGATAGCAGTCTTCTGCTGGATGTACATGTTCGTCTTGATACGAACGTTACTCATGGTCGTACGGCGGTCGCAGAAGAAGATATCGATATCATACTGGTTACCAACCGTCAGCAATTCACCATCATAGCCCTTGAATTTATCCAAATCCACATAACCCGGAGCGGCCAAGTGGGTACCACCAAGGTCCACAGCGAGTTTGTTGTCAATGAACACCCAAATATCGTCGTCGCCGCGGAAGTTGAACTTCAGACCCGGCTTGTGGGTGAACTTAGCATGAGATTCAAAGCAGTAATGCTGGTTTCTTTCAGCAGACCAACGATAAGAGGCGCCGGCAGTAGACTGATCCACTTCGGTATCGGTTCCTTCCTTGAAGAAGTGCCAACCGGTCGGAGCGCTATTAGAGCAAGACCAACCCATCACGCAAGTACCGGATGCACCACCGACAAAATCAATGGCGAAAGCCATTTCTTCATCACTACCGGTATTGAACTTGCCTTCACATTCTTCACCACCGTCCCAACCGGGGCCGTTACAAAGAATATCAATCTTCGGCATACCTGTTGCCGGATCGATTTCGCGGAAGGCCGGGCCGTAGAACACGGGACCTTCGGCAGCACGTTTCGTACGAGCAGCTTTAAGCGGTTTCTGCAACGGGTCTGCAGCCAAGATGATTTCATCTGTATTATTTTCAGCCGGATAGAATCCACCAGGGCCCTTGGCTCCCGGGCTGTGGTAGAAGTCAGAGTCGAATTCCCACTTACCGTCGTTAGAACGCTTGAACGGCATATCATAGCAGCTCTTTTCGTTCACGCCTTCGGCGTAGTTGAACATTTGATCAAAGAACGTGTCATTAATAAAGCAGGACTTACCCAAGGTGGTAAGTTTCGGCTTTCTCATAGCCTGGGGCTTGGAAGGATCAAGTTTATCTTCCACAAGTCCATGATGAACGCCAAGGCAATTATTCACTGCAGTAACGGCTTCCGTCTGGGAAACACCTTGGGCGCCCCTCTGGCAGCCTTCACCACCGGCAGAGTAGCAAGAGAAAGCCGGATGCAAATCAGCATCGGTATCGTAAATAATAGCGGCCATGGTGTAAGAGCAGGTACCTTCGATACCTTCCACATCGGCAGCGTGGTAGAAATAGCCATTCGGGCTTTCACCCTTCTGTTCTTCGTCCGGGACAAAGAAGAGGGAGTCCGTATTTTCAAGAATCTGGCCCAGAGGAATCGGCGTTGCCGTTGCAGCCATCTCCCAGTTACCGTTCAAACCGATCATGTCTTCGCGCAACAGGTCGTCGTCGCGGTAAAGGACCACATCGTCGGTGATTTCTTCACCGAAGAACACATAAGAGTACCAGCCGCACAGGTCTTCCACAGCCGTCATGGGCTTACCGGTCTGGCCACCATCCATACTGATCATGGGCACAGAAGACATCCATTCTTCCATGTCAGGCGGAATCATGACAAAGAAATACTTGGCATCCGGGGGGTTCGGTCCGAAAGAAGTCTTGTTGGCTTCTGCGGGATTTTCATAAATATAAATGACACCCGAGGTCATATCGGCACAGGTAAACGGGTCAGTCTGCTGCCAGCCGTCCTGGCCGCCACCGATGTTATAGTCAACTCTCGTAATACCAGGGTCATTCCAGTCAGCCTTCATGAACCAGAACTTTTCAGCATACTGGCCACCATAGGTCAAGGCATCTAGCACATACCAGCCGTTTTCTTTCAAATCAGCCGATAGCTCGGTCTTGGTACCGTCAACCATGATGTACGGTGTTGCCCAAGAATCCGGGAGCTGTACATAGATTTTACCTTCGCACTTTAAGGCAAAGGCGTTCTGCACTCCTGCGAAAAGCAGACAGACACCCAAAGCCCACTTGCATAGGAGGTTCGTTGTTGTTTTCATCATTTTCGTTTCCATCGATGTTTTTACTTCAAACAGAGCATAACAAAAAGACGGCCTTTTTGAAATGCAATAGACCGCCCTCAAATTTACCCTTTTTTGCCCAAAAAGCCAAATGATTTTTCTCGTTTTTTTGTGAAAAAAACGTGACTTTTGTGTACAGAAACTTATAAAAACGAAACAAAGTGAGTTTCGTCACAAGAAAAAAGCCTAGTGTAAAAATTCCTTTTCAACACTAGGCTTTTTCAGACTTACTTAGCAGCTTGCTTCAAGTAATCCGTATTCGGCTTCGGGGAGCGTCTGACACCCCAAACGGATGTACTTTCCTGCTTAGCTTCCTTACCCGAAGAACCGAGTTTTACATACGACTTAAGCTTCACGATGTAGGCACCGGTGCCCACTTCGCGGCCATTGTCCGCACGCATGTTCCAACCGATAAAGAAGTTGCGGTCCATACCCGCATCAATACAGGTACCACCATTGAAGTACTGAATCTGCTTGCCCGTTACCGGATCAATTTCGGTATTCTTCTTGTCATCGCAGTAAATCTTCTGTTTCTTGCTGGCTACAAAGTTACCCAGGTTGGTGAAGTATTCCACTTCGTAGTAGAAGTAGATATCCTGCGGAGCCACAGCGGCACGTTCGGCATCGGAGAGACCGTTGTACAAGGCATACATGTCAGCCTTGACAATGTGACCGGGCTTGCCATTTTCTGCGGCCAAGATTTCAGCCTTGGTCATTGTCGTGCGGTAGCCATGCACCGTTACAGGCGGAACCTTTTCGCCAGCAGGAGCGTTCGAAGTCGAAGCAAACTTGTTTTCGTTCACAGCGATTTCGGCGTCACCCGTGACAGCCACCCACGGAGACGGGATGCGCTTGGTTTCGTTGTAAGGTGTCGGAGAGTTCCAATAGTAGCTAGCGTCGGCAACAGCACGAAGCGTTTCGGCATCGGTACCCTGCGGAACAATGTTCGTGGTATCAGACCAGAATACCGTCGTGAGGTCACCACCCATACGCACATAGTCGCCCACGTGCGGAGAAACGCTGCCGCGCTGGTACATATACTTGATACGGCCTTCACCCGTCTTTTCGTCGGAGCCCAAAGCCGGATCGTTCTGAGCCGTTACAACCGCAGCTGCACCACCCAGGGCGGACACATAGCGGCTAGCATCAGACAATTCAATTGCAGAATTCAGGTAGAAGTCCAGAGCCGTCTTTCTGTTCGAAGAAGTAACAAGCTTCACAGGTTCAGACATAATCACCACAAGGCTGTCGTAATCCGTCAGCTGGTCACCGTTCTTAAGAGTACGCACTTCGGCACGCAGCGGAACCGGTGCAATACGGTCAATCACGGCGCCCTTATAGCCTCTCTTCATCTTCTTACCCTTATCTTCGAATTCAGCGTAAGAGAATACTCTACCCACACCGGCCGTCTTGACACCTTCAGAAAGCGTGAGGCCGCCAATCATAATCACGTTGGAGCAGTAGAGAGAGTCTTCACGAGCCATGGAGCAGTCGATGTTGTTCAAGTCAACCGACACCAGTTCGTTACAGAAGATAGACTTGTCGCTCGGATCGTTAGAATAGCCTTCTTCATAGGGGTTATGTTCCGTAGCCACCGTAGAATCCCACATCACGCAAACGCGAGTCGGCAGGGAGTCGTGGTGAATACGGCGGTCATAGTAAATGGCAACGGAGTCACCAATACCATCCAAGTATTCCGTAGTCATGCTGAAGTACGGATCCGGAATCTTGTGTTCCAGAGTCGGCACAGCACCCTTGGTATCGAACACGTCAGCAAACTTCGGGAACGGTACCGGCGGGTTGCGGAAGTACATCGGATAGTAATCGGCAAACACATAGTCATTGTATTCAGCAACAATCTTTGCAGGATGGTTGTATGCTGGATCCAAGTCCCAACGGTATTCCACCAAAGCGTTGATCGAAATCGTGGCATAGCCGTTCACGAACATCGTTTCTTCAGGAATGAAGGAAATACTCGGAGAGGTCTTGCCATCGCCCACACCCGCATGAATGGTGAGTCCGTTACATTCTTCGATACACGGGCTATAGGAACCATCGGGGTTCGGACGCACTATGGCCAGGTACATATCATAGATAGAACCGACCCAGTATTCGTCAAAGGAGCCATCGGCCTTAGCAGTCTGTCCGCGGACAGACGTAGGCGTTTCACCCGGTTCCGGAATGGATTCGATAAAGGTAATCTGCGGCAAGTAGAAGTAAATGGTCTGTCCATTTTCTCGACCCTGCACATTGATCTTGAACGGGGTAATCGGCAGCTGCAAATCAGCCATCGGCACCGTTACATAGACAGTATCTACACCAGATGCGCCAATCTTACGCTGGGTACCCAGACGGATACGCGTATAAGTTTCTGCACCTGTTGCCGGATCAACAGTTCTTTCATACACCTGCAACAACGGATCATGTTCGAGGGTATAGGTCATGTCAATGGCGTCATCCGGGAACACTTCCAGTTCTTCGGAAGTAGAACCTTCAGTCGGCGGAGCCACGTTAGAAATATAGACCGGAACCCTTTCGCCGCCCATAGCGGATTCCTGCAATTCGTAGTGCCCCCTCTGGGTAATTTCGCCCGTTTCGTCATCCACGGAAATCGCATTACCGTTCTTATAAAGCACGTCCACTTCACCAGTCGTCTTGAAGCTCATGACCTTCTGGGTCTTGCCGTCAATCGTCACGAACATGGTGTAGAAACCGCCCGGCAAGCAAGTCTTTTGCTTGTCCACCTTGGGGAAAGAAAGATCCGTCAAGTCGATACCGCACTTGTAGACACCCGGCTGAGAAACGTTATCAAATCCAAGAACCACGTTTTCGCCGTACTTTCTACCACTAACCAGAGTGTAAGAAGGCACATAGCCGGCCTGGAGAATTTCGGCACCGCAATAGGTCTGGGAACCAGAACCGATGCCTGCAGCGGCAGCGGCGCAAGAACCGTCACCTGTCTTGGTGAAGCAAAGGGTATAGTCAGTTTCGGCCGGATTGCCCGCAGCCTTTTTACCCTTGGCAGAAATAGCGGTCTTCTGCTGGATGTACATGTTCGTCTTGATACGCACGTTACTCATATCAGTACGGCGGTCGCAGAAGAAGATGTCGATATCGTAAGTATTACCCGCAACCAGAGCACCGCTAGAACCGGTAAACTCATCCAAGTTCACAAAACCCGGGGCTGCCAAATGGGTACCGCCAAGGTCCACAGCGAGCTTGTTATCAATAAACACCCAAATATCGTCGTCACCGCGGAACATGAACTGCATGCCGGCACGATAGGTGAAGTTTGCATGGGATTCGAAGCAGAACATCTGATTGTTCATGCCTTCAATACGGGCATCCCAAGTCGAGTTATCATAAACATTGGGATAAGTACCGCTAGCAAACTCGCCTGCAGTCACAGGGTACAAGTCAATATAGGGCAAGCCAGAATTCGGTTCAATCGCAGACCAGTCGTACACCTGACCCAATTTGCGAGTTGCAGCGGCAGACACATTATTCTTCGTATTACCGGCACCGGCGCTTTCGCCAACACCATACGCCACGTTACCCTTACCTGCTCTAAGCGTAGAAGCCGCCTTACAAGTAGCGTCACCCGGATCGCAAACCACATCATTCAAAATGGTGAACGCACCCGTGGGCTCGTTATAGGAATCGTATTCCCACATACCGTCCTTCGCCAGGTCAAACTTCACGTTGCGGCAATGGGCTACGTTCACGCCCGGAGTTTCAGTAAACATCACATTGAAAGCTTCTTCGCTTGCAAAACATTTACTGTTAACATTGTAAGTCGGTTTCTTGGTTGCCGGATTCAAATCAGCACTGACAATTCCCGGGGTCACACCAATACAAGGCACGGTATTGGCTTGTCCGTTTCCAGGGAAATTATATTTCGCCGTAGCCACATAGCAACCATTCGATCCTTCAACCGGATAAGCATCGCAAGTAAAAGCGCCATGCAAGCTGGCATCGGTATCGTAAAGGAAGGCTGCCAATTCGTAAGAGCAGTTACCATCCACCTGCGGATCCACTTCAGAAATGGAAGACGTCAACAACAGTTCATCCACCTTTTCAGGGTCAGCAATAAAGTAAATCTTGTTAGAAGTATAGGCATCAAAGAAGACATTCATCGGGAACGGCGTCAGGGGTTCACCCCAGCCATCCACACCGATAGGGTCTTCCAACAGTTCATCGTCATCCTTGAGGATAATGAACTGTTCCGGCATGGGTTCATCCATCCAAACGGCATAGTACCAGCCACACATATCGGGGTCAACCTTCAACGGCTTGCGACTTTCGTAAGTTCCATCGGGAGACCACATCGGAACGGTTGCCTTCCAACCTTCGTCATCCGGAACCAAGACATAGAAGTACTTGATATCGGGTTCGGTGTTAGAAACGATTGTTTTGCCCGGATTCTTGGGATCTTCAAGAACCCAGACTTCGTTGCCTGCGCCCGGACACGGAATGTCGGCATCGTTGGTCGGCCAGTTCGCGTCATCTTTACCATTAGAAGGCTGTATACCGAAGCCCTTCGCAGTGACAATGGTGCTACCAGCAGGCGTCATCCTGTTACCAATAGCAAAAAAGAGCTTGTCTTTTATGCCCAAATTGTCCAGTTCATAGTCATAATACCCCGTTGCCGCATTAGACGTCATTCTCTTAAGCTGGTTTACATTAAACCCGCCCACATACGGGAACCCCCAGCCACTGGGGGCCTTAAAATGCAAGGTACCCTGACACAATTGATTCTGAGACCACGCAGTCTGCACCCCAAAAACAAGCAGACTAGCGGTCAAAGCTAATTTCCAAAACGAAACCTTCCTTAAAGGAATCTCAGTTCTTCTCATTTTCATGACTTCCTTTTATTGGCATACCAAAAAGACCGGTCTTTTTGGGACGCCAATATCCACCCGTAAAAATATCCTTTTCTGTTAAAAAACGGACATTTTTTTCTGTATTTTTCTTTACACAATTACTTTAGCATATATAAAGCCCCCAAAAACGCCCTTTTTATTCAAATTTCGGCACTTTTTCGCAATTCTGTAAATAAAAGTTTGCCGCACAGACGGGATTCTGGGCATATTCGGGAGGTCCTCAAACAACCGAATCCTACCCAGCAGTCTATAGTCTACTTATTTTACTACATTTCTGAGCAACACGGAGTGCTTATGCAAGACATGGACCGAACAATCGCCAGCGGAAACACCATCAAGTTGCCAGTCGCCCCCCTGCGACCGCACCTGATTGTGCTGTACCCGCAAAACCAGTTCAAGCAGATTCCGCTTGAAAAGGGAACGGTGGTTTTAGGTCGTGGCCAGGATGCCGACATCCGCATGGACGACGAACTGGTAAGCCGCAAGCACTGCGCCGTTACCTTCGATGGCATCGACGTAACCGTCAAGGACCTAGGCAGTACCAACGGCACTTTTGTGGACGGCTCCCCCATCAGCGAAAGCAAGCTGGAGGACCATAACCGCCTGCAAATCGGCAAAATGGTGCTGAAAGTTGACTTCAAGGACGCGAGCGAAGAAGCCTTTGACCGCGAACTCTACGAAGCGGCCACCATGGATCCGCTTACTAAAATAAGCAACCGCCGCACATTTATGGACCGTAGCTTAGGCGAGCTGGCACTCGCTCGCCGCAACAACTATTACGTTCACGCCATCATGGTCGACGCAGACCACTTTAAGCGCGTGAACGACACCTGGGGTCACCAGTGTGGAGACATGGTTCTTAAAGAAATCGCCCGAATCCTCAAAGAAGAAAAGCGCGAATCCGACCTGTTGGCCCGTTACGGCGGTGAAGAATTCGTACTGCTTTTGGGGGGCATTGGCCCCGAAGACGCCAAAAAGAGCGCCGAACGCCTCCGTTCGGCAGTAGAACGTCATCGTTTTTCGTGGAAGGACACCATTATCCCGGTGACAATTTCTTTAGGGCTGGCTAGCCGCCAGGGCGAACAAATCGGCAAAATCGAGGAATTGATTGCCGAATGCGACCGACTGCTTTACGTCGCCAAAGAGGGCGGCCGTAATCAGGTAGCCTTTTAAATTGTAAAGAAAAATTCTATCTTTGGCGCCGAAATGTCAAGTTTGAATTCCGAGCGCCTTAATTCCTTTGGTACCGCAAGTATCCCGAAACTGGTTTTGCAGTTCTCGGTCCCGGCCATCATCAGCATGCTGGTGAACGCCCTCTACAACGTGGTCGACCGCTTTTTCGTGGGCCAGGGCGTCGGCAGCCTCGGCATCGCAGGCATTACGCTCTGTTTTCCGATTTTCCTGTTCATGATGGCCATGTCCATGATGGTGGGCGTAGGCGGCAACACGCTATTCGCGATTCGCCTCGGGCAAAAGAAGTACATCCAGGCAAGCATCATTCTGAACAATTCCTTTTCGCTCCTGATTTTGATGGCAATTGGAGCGTTCACGCTGGGCGAAATCTTTATGGAACCGCTCCTGAAGTTGTTTGGCGCGAGCGAGCAGACTTTGCCTGTCGCCAGCAGCTACATGCGCATCATTTTGTGCGGTGCAGCCTTCCAGACAATCGCCCCAGGCATGAACCACTTTATCCGTTCGATGGGCCACCCGAAAACGGCCATGTTCCGCGAAATCGCGGGTGCTGTCACGAACATCATTCTCGACTACCTCTTTATCATGAAATTCCACTGGGGTATCGAGGGTGCCGCCTGGGCGACCATCGCATCGCAGCTGGTAGCATCGGCTCTCATTACGCAGTTCTTTGTCAAGAAATCATCGCCGATCAAGATTCGCTGGCGCCACATGAAGTTGCATGCCGCCTATGTCCGCAAAATCTACATTCTCGGTCTTCCACCTTCCGTGATGCAGATTTGCAACAGCCTGATGAATGCCATTTTGGCCTGGAGCCTCACCACCTACGGTAACATCAGCGTCAAGACGACGGGTGCGCTTTCCGGAGGCGACATGGCGATTTCCGCTTTCGGTATTACCAACAGCATTGTTTGCATTGTCATTCTGCCTCTGCTTGGATTTGTGCACGGAACGCAGCCGATTATCGGCTACAATTATGGAGCACGCCTCAATAGCCGCGTCAAGGCCACCCTCAAGTTCACCTTTATTTATGCGGGCAGCTTTATGTTCGCCACTTGGGCAATTCTCATGTGGCAGGCAGAAACCTTCGTGGCACCGTTTGCGCCGAACGATCCTGAACTCATCAAACTTTCGGCTTGGGCCATGCGCATTTTTGCGGCAGCCTTCTTTATGATTCCCTTCGGCATGGTGTCGGGGAACTTTTTCCAGGGTACAGGAAAAGCGTTCAGGGCTATGTTCCTGAACGCTTGTCGTCAAGTGATTTTACTTATACCGTTCTTGCTTGTACTCCCCCACTTCTTTGAGCTGAAGGGAGTGTTCATGGCGCAGCCCATTGCAGACACGGGTGCTGCTGTTATTGGGCTTTGCATGCTGTGGCATGAGCTTAAGAAGCTTAAGTAGGAATGCTGATGCTGAACCAAGTTCAGCATGACTTCAGGATGACATCAGCGGACGGTCACGCGGCGGGTTTCGCGGGCAACTTTCACGATGTATGAACCCGGCTTGAGGTTCGGCACCACCGTTTCAGCACCAGCGAGTGCGCCCTGACGCACCACGCGTCCCTGCAGATCCATCACGGCGAACTTGGCGGAAGCCGCATTCGTCACGGAAATAGTAAGGGCGGAACGCATGTCGTTTCTGACCGCAAAGAGAGACTTAACTGCAGAAGCCACGGGCTTGATTGCGTCGGTGCCAACGCGGAAGCTCATCACCTTTGCCGCCTTGCCATCAATATTCACGAACAAGGTGTAATAGCCTTCCGGCAACACAATCTTGGATTTATCGACTATGGGCTTGGAAAGATTTGAGAGATCGAAGCCACCCTTGTAAACGCCCGGAGTAGAAATCTTATCAAAGCCTTCTACAACAGAATCCGTTACAGAATGACCCTTGACCAACGTATAAGAGATAGTCGACGGAGTGATTGTATCGCAAACAGTCACTGGTTCAGCACCCATTCCGCAAGTACCAGCAGTCGTCGTTGTGTAGCAAATGCTATAAGATGCTGCAGACTGATGATCAGCCGACTTTGCACCCTTTATGGTAATTGCAGACTTAGGCAGTTGAGCCAGGAACATATTCGTGCTGATTTCGAAATTGCTCATTGTCGTGCGGCGGTCGCATGCAAAGATATCTACATCGTACTGAGCGCCGACTTCAAGTTTGCCGCTAGCGCCTTCAAAGGCATCAAGATCTACATAGCCCGGAGCATCCAGGTGGACTCCGCCCAAGTCAATGGCCAGCTTGTTATCGATAAACGCCCAAATGTCATCGCTACCGCGAAGAGCCAAGCGAAGACCCGGCTTATAGGTAAACTTGGCATGGGTTTCATAGCAGAAATGATGGTTGCGTCCACCGGTTCCATCGGTTTTAACCATGGATACCCAGCGGTATTCTGATTGTATCGCCCCTTTCTGCACCTGTTTATCTGTTCCATATTCAAAGAATGGCCAACCTTCAGGAGCTGCGTCGGGGCAGCTCCAACCAAGCACGCAATTGTCCGGAAATGTTCTCGGCAACTTAAGAGCGGTCTGAATAAACTCTTCAGTGGTTGAGCCATCACGGAAAATGCCCTCGCAATTATGTCCCTTGCTCCAACCCGGACCATTGCACAACAAGTCCATTACAGGAACGCCTTCCACAGAATCGAGTTTTCTAAGCGACGGGCCATAGAACACCGGGCCTTCGGCATCGCGTTTGACGCGTGCAGCCGCAAGCGGAGTCTGGTCCGAGTTTGCAAGTTTCACAGAAGCATCATCCGTTTGTTCTACCGGGAAGAATCCTCCAATAGCGGAAGTTCCTAACGGCATATAGTAATCGGAGCTGAATTCCCACCAACCGCCACGTTCCATGTGCAAAACAGGCATGTCGTAGCAGCTCATTTCGTTTACGCCTTGCGTGTAATTGAACAGCTGGTCAAAGTACTTTTCTTCAAGAAAGCACTTCTTACCGGCAGTAGTCAGCTTGGGCTTTTTCGTTGTAGGATCAAGAGTCGTTTCTACAAGTCCCGAAGTCACACCGATACAATCGTTTACCGCTTTGAGAGCCGTTTCAAGGTCAACTCCTTGAGCACCGGCCTGGCAACCTTCGCCCCCCTGAGAGTAGCAAGAGAATGCCGGATGCAGCTTGGCATCGGAATCATAGACGATCCATGACATTTCGTACGAACAGACGCCTTCTATCGAAGTCACTTCACTTTCATGAAAATACCAACCGTCTTCATTGGTCTTCATCGACTCATCTGGCACAAAATACAGGGAATCACCCCCCATATCAAAAATCATCTTCATCGGTATCGGAGACGCCACCGAACCGGTCTCCCAGTTGCCGTTCATGCCAAGCATATCTTCGCGATCAGCATCGTCATCGCGGAAAATCACCACGTTATCAGTAACTTCATCGTCGGCAAACGTATACTCGTACCAGCCGCACAGATATGCGTAAGCCGTCATAGGCTTGCCAGTTACACCACCATCGGTACTGATCATGGGAGCCGACGCCACCCATTCTTGCATATTGGGCGGAACCACCATAAAGAAATGCTTTTGACCAGCCCATGCCGCAGAACACACCAACGCGGCACAAGCCATAACAGACAATTTGTTCATATAGAACCTCCTAATTTTCCATAATGGACAACGTAAATATATACGAAAATCTTACATCAGGCAAGTATTTTTTTACAAAACGCCCTAAAAACAAAAAGATGTAACGTCCGTTACATCTTCGCTGTTTTGAGAGAGCCTTTATGTGCACTGATTTCTAGTACAATTTCTTCATATCGGTAAGTTCGCCGCCCTTTTCGTGGAAAAGAACCAGCGAGCCCCCCTGCACCTTCTTGAAAATGGCAGTAAGCTTGGCAACCACGTCAGCTTCTTCGAAGCCGATTTCGTTGTAGGCGGTTTCGCCAATCACAATGCCCACGTTCATCAGATCCGGAGACGAACGACGCAGGTAGTTCAACAGGTCTTCGTCGCTATTGAGAATATCGGTTGCAGTCGGCTTTTCAAGTTCCGAGGGGTCGCGGGTGCTCACCAGAAGGGGGTACATCGCATCGGAAATGACCTGCTTGGAGTTCAGATAGAAGGTATTGCCCACGAACAAGCTAATGGAGTCGTTCAGGACCTGGCGAACTTCGAGAATCACGTCGCTCTGGGAAGAGGCTTCCTGGATTTCGAGTTTGGAAGGACCGCAAGCCATAAGGGCCAACGAAACGACAGACAGGACCGCGAGGGCAAGTTTCTTCATAATAAACCTCTTTGATTTGTAGCAAAAATATAATTTTTTTGAGGTTCGGGGGGAAAAAACCGCTATATCAAGAAAAATTAACACTTTTTCAAGATGACTAGAGCTCGTTCAATGAGTTCGGGCTTCAAGTCAAAGATGCGACTCAAGGTTTCTACGCGAACGGATTCCTCGATCTTTTCGATGCGGGAACCGTTGGCATCGCGAGTCACGAGGTTGCCCTTTTGATAATAGTACTGCACGCCACGTTCGCGGTCCAGGCGGTTCAGCACCGGGTAAGTCATCATTTCACGGTAGAAGCTTTCATTCCAATGTTGCTTGAATTCTTCAACGGAAACGCCCTCGACCGGATATTCGAAGCGGAGCTTCATCGGAGCTCCCGCACCGCCCGTCCATAAGGCCATGGAATCGACGGTCGGGCGGTCCAGCCTTACGCAGTTCGGGACCAGCGGAAAGAAGGCTGATCCCTTGCCTTGCGGAGGCGGCAAGGGAATCGGGAGCGGGTCAAAAATCAGGTAACCGGGATCGAAGAGATATTCAGTAGACGAGAGGGCGCTCGTAAACTCGCTACAGACGAGAGGCGAGAGAGAATCAGGATCCGGCAATATCAATGCGCAGTGGATATTCTTTTCCTTGCGCTTGTGACCCATCACCAAACGCGGCGAAAGCCCCATATCTTTGAACACTTGATACAAGTGCCATGTCATACTGAAGCAGGTACCGCCGCCCATCCAGGCGTCTACATCGTTCTGAAAGCTGTCATCGAGCTTTTGCGCGGCTGTGGAACTACCCGTCGATTCCAGACGAATAATTTTCGTCAAGTTCTCGTAGGTGACTTTGGACAACTTATCGCAGATGTCCTGAATCTTTTTCCATTGTTCGGGGAGCATAAAATAAATTTAGAAAAGCATCAAGATGCCGTCGACGCCGAGAACAGTCACGCAAGCGACCACGGCAACGCCCACCAAGCCAAGGCCAAGAAGCGAAGCGACGACTGCCGCCACTAGGGCACATGCCCCCGAAAGCTTACTGTCGGTCGAATAGAGAATCGCAGGCACGGTCATCGCGGCAAGCACCGTGTACGGCACATATGCCAAGAAGGATCGCCAGAAACGGCTCTTAATTTTACCCTTCAAGAGAACGAACGGCACCGCACGCAGCAAGTAGGTAACGCCCGCCATCACAAGCAGGAACAAGAAGTAATCTCTTAAGTGCATGCGTCCTCCTCGTCTTTAACCGGGAAAAAGGCGGCACCCAAGAGCGAGGCAACGAGCGCGCAAATAATGATTGCAAAACCGACCGTGACACCGCTCAGAGCAGGAACATACTTGAACGCAAGGCTGCAGGCAATCGCAATCAGCACGGCAACCAAAGTCGGGCGGTGCGCCTTCATTTGCGGCACCACAATGGCCACAAACATTCCATACAAGGCAACGCCCAAAGCGTTCGTCACAACAGCAGGCAAAATTTCACCACAAATTGCACCGCACATTGTACCCGAAGACCAGCCGATATACGGGAGCACCATAAGGCCTGCAAAATACCGGGCAGTCACAGGTTGAGTTTGACTTACGGCAAGCGCATAAATTTCGTCGGTAATTCCCGTTGCAAGCATCAGGCGCTTGAACGTACCGAACGAGGGCGCCACCTTTTGCGACAAAGAAATCGCCATCAAGCTATAACGCAAGTTGATAAAGAACGTGGCGATCGCCATTTCGATAAAAGTGCCGGCGGCATCGGACATAATCTGGAGCCCGGCAAACTGCCCGGCCGAGGTCAAGTTCGTCATCGAAATAAAGGTGACCAGCGGCCAGCTAATCAGCTTGGACCCGGCAATTCCGAACGAAAACGACACGGCGAAATAGCCGAGTCCAATCGGAAGTCCGTCTTTTACACCATTTGAAAATTTCATGGGCGCAAATATAGAAAAACTTTATAACAAAACTATGCAGATATATAAATTTATGCATAAAAATCCCGTCTCGAATTATCCTTCGAAGCGGGACTCATTTCAAACAGTCAGATTGACGACTACTTGATCGAAATCCGGCGAGTCAAGCTATTGGAACCCGCACGCACGCGCACAACGTAATTGCCCTGGCGGAGCATGTCGAGAGCGACAGAACCGCTCACCTGCTTAAAGCCTACAACCGGGCGCCCCTGCATATCGAACACGTCGAGACGGACCATATCGGAACCCGAAACATGGAGCGTACGGTTTTCAACCGCAAGCAGAATCGGACTTGCCACAGGTGCTGTAGCAAAGGTCGTATGTTCAGTCACGGAAAGCTTGATTTCGTAGGTTTGACCATTGATGGTCAAGGTTTCTACATAATCGCCAGGCGTAAAGTAATCAGGCACCGTAGTCGCAGAAACGATATATTCACTTCCGGACTGAGTCATGGTCACAAAATGCAAGTTGTAGGTTTTGCGAACTGCCGTCACCACATTCTGGAATACGATTTCTTCAAACTTGCCGTTTGGCGTTGCAGATTGTTCTATGTGGCCAACCACCAACACTTCGGCATAAGCGGAGCTGCTAGATTCCTCAACACTGGAGCTAGATTCAACGCTGCTGCTGGACGATTCCGGTTCTGCGGAACTAGAAGATTCCGATTCAGAACTCGAAGATTCTACAGAGCTGCTGGATTCTTCACTCGAGCTAGAAACTCCTTCGCTGGAGCTGGATTCAACACTGCTGCTGGACAGTTCCGGTTCTGCGGAGCTAGAAGATTCCGATTCAGAACTCAAAGATTCTACAGAGCTGCTGGATTCTTCAACACTGGAGCTAGAGGCTTCACTAGAAGAGGATTCTTCACTCGAGCTAGAAACTTCTTCGCTGGAGCTGGACACTTCTTCGGAACTAGACGATTCTTCGCTGGAGCTAGATTCAGCGGAGCTGCTGGACTTGGGCACCACAACTATCACCTTCGCCGTAGCAGAGGCGTTGTTATCCGGTCCAAAAACATCCAATTTCAAAGTATATTCATGATCACGGAGAGTTTCCTTGACAGCACCGGCAAGCGTAATCGTCTTTGTAGACCTATCCATCTGCAAGTTGATGGTTCCTTCGGGAACGCCGCTCGCCGCAATAGAATCCAAGTACTCATAACGGAATACAATCGGCAAAATGGAGTCGCCGGCAACAACCGTCTGCGTCGCATTTTCCGTAACGACAATCGTTGTCGCAACAGGCTTGTGCTTGATGGTGATCTTACCCGTTGCGGTCGTATTCGAGTCGACGCCAGTCACGGTTACCGTATAGGTAAACTCATAATCGCGCAAGGATGCTTCAGAGGCCCCCTTAATAGAATACGTTCTCGCATTCGTATCAAGTACGCTACCAAAGCCTTTCGGAAGGCCAGACAAGAAAACCTGAGTCACATTGTCATTATAGCGATAGACAATCGGGTTAATGGAATCGCCGGCAGTCACCGTCTGGTTCGCATTACCGCTAGTGAGTTCAAAGACCGTTTCGCGCTTTGCACTAGAGCTAGAAGATTCGACACTAGAGCTAGACGATGCAGGCGTTGCAGCACAGGCCGTGTACACCTGATTACGAATCGGAGCAAACACATTTTCATTTACCCATTTACCGCTTTCCGAATAATTCCAAGCGCCACCACTAAAATAGGAAGCCGTTTCACTCTTATTCGATACAGACCAGTTTGCACCTGACAGCTGATTCTTGGTCATCCACTGATACCAAGTACTGCTATAATCCTTATTGAAGCCACCATTGCCGCTCGGCGCAGAATTTCCCCATTCGGTCACGAATACAGAAAGTCCGCCTTCCATCGCCTTTTCGGCTCTAGCACCCTGGTCAGTCGTCGTGTGGCGATACGGGTCATCACCCGCATAGTAGTGGAACGAATATGCCACATTAGCATCATTGAGCGGTTCGGCAAGAGCCGCATTGGTATACTGATCGAAGTAGGGAGTTCCCACCACAATCAGGTTGTCGGAATAAGTACGAATTGTTTTGATAATCGTTTTTGCATACGGAGCAATTTTTTCTTTCCAGTAGTTTTGGGCTCCGCTCAGGTCAAACCAGCTGTCAGAACAATTGTTCTTGGGCTCATTGTAGATTTCAAAAATCACATTGTCATAGCCGCCCCATTTTTCAGCCATATAGCTAAAGAACGACTGTGCATCACTCGTAATCTGTTCTGCACAATGACTATGGAAATCGATAATCACGTAGATGTCATTTTTAATGGCGGCCGTCACCACCGAATCCATTAAATTCCTATGGAAATTCGTATTTGTAAAATAGTTCCCGTTTCCATTTTTCCAATCGCCATCAACACCGACAGGGCCACGAATCAATTGGATGTTCTGTTTTTCCACAAGTCCAGAAATCGTTTTTCCGTTCCAATAAGCCGGACCTTCGTCACCACTAGCCATGCTCCAGAAAAGGCTCATGCCCTGCACGGCAACTTCGTTACCGGCGGTCACACCCTTACAACTACCATAAATACGTCCATAGTTCTGAGAATTCTTACCAGCCTGCAGCTGACCATACTGGCTCACTGGGCCCACGCGGGTCGGGGTAACGGCAGCGGACGAAAGAGAAATAAACCCTGCGGCAAGCACCGTAAGGCCAAAGAGATTTGCAATTCTAGAAATTTTCATGGGCCCAAATTTAGAATTTTTAGGTCAAATTTCCACGTGATTTAAAACACATAAAAAACCCGGCGGTTAGCCGGGCTACAAAAGACGCAATGTGATGCAACGAATTAGTTTTCGTTGTTGTGCATTTCCATCTGTTCGCGGTCCATCGTGTGCTGCAAGTATTCCTTGAAGTCACGATCGATGTTCACACCGTCGAGGTCGAGGTCATCGTTTTCCAACACGAACACGGCACTGGGGTTATCGAGCCAGCCGACCACGTCCACCTGATCGAGTTTCATGGACTTGTCGCCTGCAGCCTGAGCAACATATTCAACCTTAGACTTCTGAACCCAACCCTGTCCGCAAGGACCCTTCACGAGCACTTCGGTTTCACCATCCTTAAGGATAGTCAGTTCGTCATTAAAGCCTGCGGTACAAACAACGGAACCACCATCTTTTTCCTTGGTCAGGTCCACGTCACCCAGCTTAGATTTAACCTTCTTGCCAGCAGCGAAAGAAACGCTAACCATGAGAGCAAGAGCAATTAAGAGCACCTTTTTCATATCTTTCCTCAGAAACAGGTTAAAAACTTGACAATGCAAGTACGAATATACCTTTTATTTTTGACTTTCGTCACGATTTCTTTTAAATTTTTGCGATATGAAGAAGATTTTACTTATTTTGGCCATCATTTTGGCACTTTTGGGCACTTTTTTGACCGTAAACCTCAAGTCCAGGATGGGTGAAAAGGCTCAAAACACCCAAACCGTGCTTTTGGAAGTCCCCAAAGGAAGTTCCCCGGCAAAAGTTTTCCAGATTCTAAAGCAGAACGGAATCTGGAGCGACGACCTCGCCTTCCGGTTGACCATGAAAAGGTTGAACCCGAGCCTCAAGGCCGGGTGGTTTGAAATTCCCGCAGGGCTCACGCTGCCCCAGGTCCTAGACATTATCGCAAGCGGCAAGGTCGCCGTGCGCCGCGTAACCATCCCTGAAGGTCGAGCCTCCTGGGAGATCCCCGACTACCTCAAGAAGGCCTACCCGAACCTAGACGAGAACCGCTGGAACAAGTTGGTCCAAGACCCGAAGTTCGCCCGCAGCCTCGGCGTCGAAGCAAGCTCCTTGGAAGGCTACCTGCTCCCCGACACCTATCCCTTTCCCATTGATGCAGACGAAGAAACCATTCTGAAGCACATGGTCGCCGCTAACCTCAAGGTCCGCGACGAAATGGAAAAGCGCCCCGGCTCCATGTGGAAGACGCTCGGCAGCTGGCACAAGGTGCTCACCCTCGCAAGCGTCGTCGAAGAAGAAACAGGCATCCCCGAAGAACGCCCGCTGATTGCAGGAGTGTTCCACAACCGCCTACGCATTGGCATGCCGCTGGGGGCAGACCCCACGGTGCGGTTCATCTTCAGGAATCTGACCGGTCCCATCTACAAGAGCCAGCTCAACAGCAACAGTCCCTATAATACCCGCAAGTTCAAGGGACTCATGCCGGGCCCGATTTCTAATCCGGGACGCAAGGCTATTGAAGCAGCGCTCTTCCCGGCCAAGACCGAAGCCCTATATTTTGTCGCTAAAGACGATGGCTCCATGACGCATTTCTTTAGCTCCAACTTGGCAGACCACAACAAGTACAAGGACGTTGCCGCCAAGAACCGCGGCGAGTAAGTTTAAAGTATCCTATCTCATTGATAGTACCTAAATTACGACCTTTACAAAAAACAAAATCTGTAAATTCGCTCGTTAAGAAAGCAAAATATAGTCCCGAGAACACCTTTGGGCGAATCCCCTTATTTTCTATATTGGAGCTCAAACAAAAATCAACAAAAAGAAAGACTCGGCTGTCTGAATTTATGGCGTTGGCCAGCCGAGCAAAGAAGGAAAATCATGAGCGAAGCATGGAAAGGCTTTGAAGGTGGACGCTGGCAAGAAGAGATCAACGTTCGCGACTTTATTCAACGCAACTACACCGCATACGAAGGCGGCAAGGAATTTTTGGCAGGCCCGACAGACGCCACCGAAAAGCTCTGGGGTGAACTCCAGAAGCTGCAGGCCGAAGAACGCAAGAAGGGCGGCGTGCTCGATATGGACACCGACATCGTTTCGACGATTACGAGCCATAAGCCGGGCTATATCAGCGAAAGCCTCAAGGACTTGGAAAAGGTCGTGGGTCTCCAGACCGACAAGCCGCTGAAGCGCGCCTTCATGCCGTTTGGCGGTATCAAGATGGCTGAAGAATCTTGCCTGCAGTACGGCTACCAGCCGAGCGCAGACCTCCACAAGATCTTTACCGACTACCACAAGACTCACAACCAGGCTGTGTTCGACTGCTACACTCCGGAAATTCGCGCAGTGCGCAAGGCTCACTTGCTGACCGGTCTTCCGGACACTTACGGTCGTGGCCGTATCGTGGGTGACTACCGCCGCGTAGCCCTTTACGGTATCGACTACATCATCCAGCAGAAGCAGAACGACCTCGCCCACGTGGGTGACGGTACCATGACCGACGACGTGATTCGCCTGCGCGAAGAAGTCGCTGAACAGATCAAGGCCCTTAAGGCCATGAAGGTGATGGCTCAGAGCTATGGTTTCGACATTTCGAAGCCGGCAACGAACGCCCGCGAAGCTTTCCAGTGGCTCTACTTCGGTTACCTCTCTGCCATCAAGACGCAGAACGGTGCCGCCATGAGCGTTGGCCGTATTTCGACCTTCCTCGACATTTATATCGAACGTGACCTCAAGAACGGCACGCTCACTGAAAGCGAAGCCCAGGAACTCGTGGATCACATGGTCATGAAGTTCCGCATGGTCAAGTTCGCACGTATCGAATCTTACAACCAGCTCTTCAGCGGTGACCCGGTGTGGGCCACCCTCGAAGTTGGCGGTATGGGCCAGGATGGCCGCCCGATGGTCACCAAGAACGACTTCCGTTTCTTGCACACCCTCGAAAACATGGGCCCGTCTCCGGAACCCAACCTCACCGTTCTCTACACCAAGCGCCTCCCTGAAAACTTCAAGGAATACGCCGCCTTCATTTCTGTAACGACCAGCTCGATTCAGTATGAAAACGACGACGTGATGCGCCCGGTTTGGGGTGACGACTACAGCATTTGCTGCTGCGTGTCTGCAACGCAGACCGGTAAGGAAATGCAGTTCTTCGGCGCTCGTGCAAACCTCGCCAAGGCTCTTCTCTACGCTATCAACGGCGGCAAGGATGAAGAAGCCGGTCTCGTGCCCGGCATGCAGATTGGTCCGGAACTCGCTCCGATCACCGGCGACGTGCTGAACTACGACGAAGTGATGCACAAGTACGACATCATGCTCGAATGGCTCGCAGGCATCTACGTGAACACGCTGAACCTGATCCACTACATGCACGACAAGTACTACTACGAAGCTGCAGAACTTGCCCTCATCGATACCGACGTGCGCCGCACGTTTGCAACGGGTATCGCAGGCTTCAGCCACGTGGTCGACAGCCTCTGCGCAATCAAGTACGCCAAGGTTTCTGTCGTTCGCGGCGAAAACGGCCTCGTGAAGGACTTCAAGATCGAAGGCGACTTCCCGAAGTACGGCAACGACGACGACCGCGCCGACGAAATCGCCGTCTGGCTCCTCAAGGAATTCATCGCAAAGATCAAGAAGCACCACACCTACCGCGGTGCCGAACCGACCACGTCGATTCTTACCATTACCAGTAACGTTGTTTACGGCAAGGCTACTGGCGCTCTCCCCGACGGTCGTCCGGCTCACGCCCCGTTCGCTCCCGGTGCAAACCCGAGCTACGGCGCCGAAAAGAACGGCCTCTTGGCCTCGCTCAACTCTGTCGCCAAGCTCCCGTACGAATACGCGCTCGACGGCATCAGCAACACGCAGACCATCAGCCCGAACGCTCTCGGCCACAGCGACGACGAACGCGCCCAGAAGCTCGTCACCGTCATGGACGGTTACTTCGCCCAGGGCGCACACCACCTGAACGTGAACGTGTTCGGCGTGGAAAAGTTGCTCGACGCCCAGGCGCACCCGGAAAAGCCCGAATACGCGAACTTCACCATCCGCGTTTCCGGCTACGCTGTCAAGTTCCTCTCGCTCACGAAGGAACAGCAGGACGACGTCATCAGCCGTACCTGCCACGGCGTGTTATAATAGTAGACTGTAGAAAGTAAAAAACGCCTCGGAAGTAAACTTCCGGGGCGTTTTGCTTTTATGGAGGAGAACAATAATGAAAATCGTTTGCGGTTCTAGATTCTAGATTACTCCGGTTCGCGGGTCATGAGCATCTTGCAGTAGCCACCTTCGACCACGACGTTTTCGGTAGAAAGGGAAACCTTTTCCATTTCCCAGTTACCGGCGCCCCAATGTTCTCTGTCGAAGTCATCGCCATCGAAATCGTCTTGCCACAGCTGGGTAAAGCCCTTCGTTGCTTCGTCATAGGAGTATACGCGGACATAGTCAATCCACTGCACCTGCGGACCGTTAGCGAGTTCGTCACCCGTAAACTTGCCCACCCAGCCAGAGCTCTTGGAAGCCCAAAGGTTGAAGCGCAAGGACTGATCTTCGGTCAAGAACGCAACCTGGTCAGCATCGGCATGTGTACCGCGAGTGATACCGATTGAGTCACGGCGAACTTCGACGCTGTCGATTTCCCAAGCAACGTAATCCGGAGTCCAGATGATTGCATAAAGGTGGAAGCCTTCGGTGGCATCGAAACCATATTCGTGAATTGCTTCAGAAGAAGTGTTCTTCTTGATAGATTCATCACCTTCGCGGGTAATGATGTTGGACTGCCAAGAAGTACCGCCCTTACCGAGCACTTCGATATCAATTTCGTTCCAAACATACGAGCCATTCCTATAGGAATCATCGTAGTAAAGGAACATGGAGCTCACGGAACCCGGAATCGAAACCATCTTCATGCAAGCTTCGAAACGGCCATACTTGAACTGGTCCTTACCGGAAAGTTCTGCACCGTAGTAGTTATACTTACCAGTGGCGCTCACTTCGTTCGGAACAGCCGGAACCGTAAGGTTCGTACGAGCAATAGCGCTACAACCGCTACCTGCCGGCGGAGTCACAGGATCCGGAGTCACCACCGGGTCGGTGGAGGGATCGGTCTGAGTCGGATCAGTTACAGTCGGGTCCGTCACGGTCGGATCAGTAACGGCGGGATCGGTTGTTGCAGGATCCGTAGCCGGGTCCGTCGGAGTCTGAGCAGGATCAGTTGCCGGGTCAGTCTGCTGAGCAGGATCTACAACGACAGGCTGGTTCTGGTCAGCCGGTGCGGCCGGGCTGCTGCTATCATCGTTACAAGCGGCAAACAGGCCAAGAGCGATAATCGGGAGAAGGAATTTCGTTTTCATAAACTACCTCGTTTCTTTGAACATAAATATACCCCCTTTTAAAGGCAACAGGTAGTGCCCGGAACACAAATCAAACATAACTGTACTAATTGTACTTACCGATATATTTCTACATTTACAATATGCTCGGACGAATCAATAAATTAGAGACCTTTGGCTCTGTAGACGGCCCCGGAGTGCGGTTTGTCGTATTCACGCAAGGCTGCCCCATGCGTTGCCAATTCTGCCACAACCCTGAAACCTGGGACTTCGGCGCACAAAGCGCCAACGGAGTCAACAACGGTTCGTTCGAAATTTCCGCAGAAGATTTGCTCAAGAAAGCCCTACGCTACCAAAGCTACTGGGGCAAAGACGGTGGCATCACGGTAAGCGGCGGCGAGCCGCTTGCACAAATGGATTTCCTCATTGAATTCTTCGAAGCAGCCAAGGCCGCAGGCGTACACACCTGCATCGACACCTCGGGTGTAAACTTTGTTCGTAACGAGCCCTACTTCGGCAAGTTCAAGCGCCTCATGGACGCAACGGATCTTTTGCTCGTAGACATCAAGAACATCGATCCCGTAGAGCACAAGAAACTCACCGGCCACGACAATAAGAACATCCTGGACATGTTCCGTTATCTGGATGAAATCAAGAAACCCATCTGGATCCGCCATGTACTCGTCCCCGGCATGAGCGACAACGACGAATTGCTAATCAAGACGCGCGAATTCATCGACACGCTCCACAACGTGGAAAAAGTCGAAGTCCTCCCCTACCACGCGCTCGCACTCGCCAAGTATCAAGAACTCGGCATCGACTACGTCCTGAAAGACGTCAAATCTCCCTCCGCGGAACGAGTCGCAAACGCGAAGAAAATCTTAGGAATACTTCCATAACAGTAGGAAGTAGAAAGTAGACGGTAGGAAGTAAAAGATTATAGGCGTACGGAAGCCTAGCAGAACATTATTTACAACAACATCTATTAACTCAAATAAAATTTCGCTTAAAACCGAGTGAGACAAAGAACGCTTTGGCGTAGCGTATAATAAATACGTGAGCCAAAGCGTGATGCCGTATCGCGATGTGTTTTTAGCGAAATTTTACCCTTTAATAGCGTCGCCCATGCTGAACATAGGCATATACATAGCGATTAGGAGGCCACCGACAGCGCCACCGAGGAACACGATGATTAACGGTTCCATCATACCCACGACGCCATCCACTGCAGCATCCACTTCTTCATCGTAGAAGTCCGCTAGTTTCAAAAGCATGCCGCCTAAGTTACCGGTTTTTTCACCCACGCCAGTCATCTGGATCACCATGGGCGGGAACAGACCAGTTTCTTGCATCGGATCTGCCATACTCTTACCTCCGGCAATACCGATAGCAATTTTGTTGATACCTCTTTCCACCACTTTGTTCGTAACGGTAGAGGCCACCACCTTCAAGGAATCCATAATGGACACACCGGCATTCAACAAGGTACCGAGCGTTCTAGAGAAACCAGCCGTAGTCGATTTAATCTGAAGGTCACCTAGTTTAGGCACCTTCAACATAAAACCGTCAAAGGCAAATCTGAATTGAGGAACACGCATCGCCAACTTAAAACCTACGCCAACAACAATCGCACCGATAAACAAGAAGGCACCGTTATCGCGGAGGAAGTCAGAAATTCCCATCACCGCCAACGTCGGAGCCGGAAGTTCTGCATCAAGGGCTGCGAACTGTTCAGCAAAGGTCGGCACCACGAAAGTCATAAGGGCAATCACCACCAAGATACCCACGATAACGAGCATCACCGGGTAAGTCAGAGCCTTTTTCACCTTACGTTTCAGGCGTTCGTTGTTTTCCAAAGTTTCTGCAAGACGAGCCAAGATGCCATCCAAGATACCACCCGCTTCACCGGCAGCCACCATATTGGTGTACAGGGAACTGAACACCTTGGGGTGCTGAGCCAAGGCATCGGCCAAAGAAGAACCACCGTTAATGGACTGCGTAATCTTGTGAACGACATTCTTGAGTTCCGGGTTTTCACACTGGTTCTCCAGAATGTTCAAGCACTGCAACATCGGCAGACCAGCAGAACTCATAGAAGAGAACATACGGGTAAAACGAGCAATTTCTGCAGGCTTGATACCCGAACCGATCTTAATCTTGATTTCTGTAGGTTTCTTCTTGAGACTTACAATCACCAAGCGGCGACGCATGAGCATGGCTTCGGCTTCGGCCTTGTCCTTTGCCTCAAGCGTTCCTTCAAAGTTATTGCCTTGGCTATTTGTCGCCTTATAAAGGAATTCAGCCATGGATTACACCCCTTCTTTCACGAACAACTGTTCCAGCTGGTCCGGACTCGGAGAACGAGCGAGAGCATCGAAACGGTCAACCTTATGGTTCTTCACCAGTTCGCACAAGCACATGTTCATGGTGTTCATGCCAAACTTCTGACCAATTTCAATCATCGATTCAATCTGGTGCACCTTGTCATCACGGATCAGGGCACGAATACCCGGCGTCACGTTCATGACTTCATAAGCCATCACGCGGCCACCACCGATGCGCGGCATAAGGGTCTGGCATATCACGCCCTGCAGCACGAACGAAAGCTGCGTACGCACGGTCTGCTGTTCGCCCTTCGGGAACGCGTCAACCACGCGGTTAATGGTCTGCACACAAGAGTTGGTATGCAACGTTGCAAAAGCCAAGTGACCGGTTTCTGCAATGGTCAATGCGGCACGGATCGTTTCTAGGTCACGCATTTCGCCAATAAGCACCACGTCAGGGTCCTGACGAAGAGCCATCTTAAGAGCCTGAGCAAAGCTGTTGGTATCGCTACCGACTTCACGCTGGTTGATCATACAGCCCTGGTGCTTGTGCAAGAATTCGATCGGGTCTTCCACCGTCAAAATGTGGTCGTGACGTTCCTTGTTGATCTTGTCGATCATGGCAGCCAAGGTCGTGGACTTACCGGAACCGGTAGCACCCGTCACCAGCACAAGGCCCGACGGACGGGTCGTAAATTCGGCCATGATTTTCGGAAGGCCGAGATCCTTAAAGGTCTTAATTTCAAGCGGAATAATACGCAAGGCCAAAGCCACGCAACCGCGTTGCAAATAGGCGTTCGCACGGAAACGAGCGAGGTTTGCAATACCGAAAGAGAAGTCGCATTCCTTCTGCTGTTCGAAAGTCTTTTTCTGGCCTTCGTTCATCAAGCTGTAGGTCATGCGCATGGTTTCGTCCGGTTTCAGCTTGTCTTCGCCAATAGGCGTGAGTTTACCGGAAAGACGAATAAGAGGAGGCGCGCCTGCCGTAATGTGCAAGTCAGAAGCGCCACGCTGGACCATTTCAGAAAGAAGATCTTGAATATTGTATGCCATGCTTAAGAATATAACTTAAAAAACGGGCATATTTCCATTAAAAATGCACATTTTTTTCAAAAAAACGCTATTTTATTATGGTAGAATGGAACTTGGGTGTAAAATAACCTCCTCACGAGGTGTTTTTTCTGTGGTTTGCACGCTGCTTTTAGCACTTGCATTCCTGTTTTCCGCATGCGGGCAGGAACACTTCCAAACCGCCCCCACAAAAATCGTAGACTTCAAAGGCAAGCTCCTCGACGGAGGCATCTCCACCTACCAAGCCGAAAAGGGAACAGTCACCTTAATCGCACTCACCGCCTCATGGTGCCCCGGCTGCCGTGCAGAACTCCCGCTCCTCAAAAAACTTGACGAAGAATTTGCCGACAAGGGTTTCAAGATCTTGATGGTGAATGAAGATGATTCGCCACGCATCGGATTGAAATACAACAAGGCCGCAGGCATCAAGTGGACAACGTTCCACTGGAATTATGACATGATGAACGTCCTCGGGAATCCAGGCGTCATTCCTGTGACCTACCTCGTGAACGCACAAGACAGCATCGTGAAAATCAACGTCGGTGAATTCGACGAAAATCAGATGCGAAAATTAATTGAAAAAGCCCTTAAGCGATAGGGCTCGGGAAAAGGATCACGTCCTTGATTTCGGACTTTCCCATCGCAAGCATAAACAATCGGTCTAGACCTAGTGCCACGCCAGAACAGGCGGGCATTCCCGATTCAAGCGCCTCCAAAAAGTTTTCATCAATCGGCGGCAAGGGTTTGTTCATGCCGCGACGGATTTCAAGATCAGCAGCAAAGCGCCTGCGCTGTTCGGCTGCATCGGTGAGTTCCGTGTAGCCGTTGCAAAGTTCCACCTGGTCTACAAACAGTTCGAATCGACGCGCCCAAGTGTAGCCGTCTTCGCCCACATACGTTTGCGCAAGTGCCGCCTGGGACTGCGGGTAATCCAGAATGAACTCGGGGCCGTTCTTGGCAAGTACCGGTTCCACCGCAAACACCATCAGGTAATCCCACCAGTCTTCGCGGGACATGGCCGTGCCATCGGCCGGAAGCGGAATATCGCGGGCCGTACAAGCCGCGGCAAATTCTTCGCCCGAAGCCGTCAGCGGATTCACGCCCGCATAATTTTTGAATGCATCAATCCAGCGCGTGCGGCGAGCGTTAATCGGCTTGCCGATGATTTCAGAAACGAGTGCTTCGACTTCGTCCATCAACTTTTCTTGCGGCATGCCGACACGGTACCACTCCACCATGCTGAATTCATTGTTATGGTGGGCACCGAATTCATCTTTGCGGAAAGACTTTGTAATCTGGAAAATGTCGCCGAAACCTGCCGCAAGCAAGCGCTTCATGTGGAACTCGGGGCTCGTCATCATGAAATGCTTGCCCTCGACCTCAAAGTAGTCTAGCTGAGGGTCGGTACCGCCCGCATTTGAAAGCGTCGGCGTTTCCACTTCGAGCACTCCGCGACCTTCAAAGAAGCGACGCACCTTATTCATCAAGGCCTGGCGCTTTACCCAAGAATCGCGGTCGCAAGTCGGCTTAAATGACATTTCTAATTACTCGGCAGCAGCGGGAGCGGATTCTTCTGCAGGAGCCGCATTCACGACGCAGCGCACAGAGAGCCAGAACTTTTTGTCAACCGGAATAGCAGACACTTCTTTGTCGGTGTTGAACATGGAGCGTGCAATACCGCGACCGTCACCCACATCCTTGCTCGTCCAGAAATAAGCACCTTCGCCCTGAATCACCGAGATGCCGTTCTTGTTGGCGTAGCCACCGAACATGGCCGTAAAGGCATAATCATCAGAGCCATTGCTACGCAGGCGGACTGCCGCTTCATTTGCACCACCGGCATAAATTTCAAGCATTTTCCAATCGTCATCGGTTGCAAGACGAGTGCCTTCGGGGCAAGCCGTCAAAGCAGCCTCATGCGTATACAGGCGGCCGTAAGTAGCGCAATTTTCTTCTTCGCGGTCATAGCACATGGAGTTTTCTTCAATCGCAAAGTTCAGATTCTGCACAAACCAGCGCGTGCCATTGATTTCCTTAACCCTGTAAGTCTGGCCATCGCGATTGTCCACGAACGATTCGAACACCGGGCAACGGGTTTCAAATTCCTTGGCACCCAAGATAGAGTCCACCGCCGGCTGCCAAGACGTGCAGAAACGGAAGAGTTCGCCACCCGGGAGCGCCGTAGAGTCGGCCTTGTGCTTGTCGGCCCAGCGATTCACGTAAGCCAGGTTAATGATCGCCGTATCCGGAATCGAGAGAGCCTTGGCAGAGGCCTGCATAATCTTCGAATACTTTTCAGCAGCGCTCTTCGGAGTCTTCCAGTAACCTTCGAGCAAGCCCTTACGGAGCTTTTCATAAAGCGGAGAAGGAACCTTCACCTTGATAGTCGTATCGACAAAGTGTTCCGGCTTGGTAGCGCAAGCAGCTTCGCGAATGGTATCGCGCAGGCTGCCGGCCTTTTCATAGCATTCTTCAATGCACTTGTCACGGGCTTCGCCCTTCTTCTTGGGGCAAGGCACCCAAATGCTCGTGTCGGCATCAACCTTGACCGGCTTGGAATAGCCCTTCGTCTTCAGGGCGACCTTGGCCACCGATTCCAAAGTTTCAAGAGCCTTCGTATTGCCCGATTCGCCTTCCAAAAGCAGGTACGAAATCACCTCGGTACATGCATCCATGGCCTTGGCATTGGCGCAGACCTTGGTGCCGTAACCGTAAGAGAATTGCGATTGGCAATTCGAGAACGATTCGTAAGGCATGGCCTTGAAGATCTTTTCGTAAACCTTGACGGCATCGGTAGGCGAAAGCTTGCCGCAATAGATTTCTTCGGCAGCGCCCTTTTTTACGATTTTCTGGGCGGTTGCAATATCGCCATTATCAATAGCATCGCGAAGTTCCGGCTGGGCAAAAGCAGTTGTCGCGCCCAAAGCAAGAACCCCTATAAACAATACACCTCTAAAAATTTTCATTTAACCCTCACATATTATTCAAAACAAATATACAAAAGTAGACTACCAGGAGCGAATATAACCAGTCATAAAATAAACGTATAGCTCCGGACAGAAAATTCCTTTTTGCATTTTCTATATTTGGGCGCATGATTGATGCTGAAAAAATCCGCAACGAATTCCCGATGCTCGTCGCAGGCGATAAGGACGCAAAGCCGCTCGCCTTCTTGGACAGCACGGCCACCACGCAAAAGCCCGACTGCGTGATCGACGTCATGAACGACTTTTACCGCGAGCACTACAGTTCCGTAAAGCGCGGCGTGTATCGCTTGAGCGCTCGCACCACCGAAGCATTCGAAGCCACCCGCAAGAACGTGGCCAAGTTCATCAACGCCAAAACCGAAGACGAAATCGTATTCACCCGCGGCACCACCGAAAGCATCAATCTGGTGGCGTGGAGTTACGGTCGCAAGTTCTTCGAAGCGGGCGATGAAATTCTGATTAGCGGACTCGAGCACCACGCCAACATCGTGAGCTGGCAAATCGTTGCCGAAATGAAGGGCGCCAAGATCAAGGTGATTCCCGTTTTGGACAACGGCGATTTAGACTTGAGCAAGCTTCCCGAACTTTTGAACGCACGCACCAAGATGGTGGCTGTCGCCCACGTGAGCAATTCCGTGGGTACCGTGAACCCGATTGCAGAAATTATCGCGACCGTTCGCAAGCTCGCCCCGCAGGCAAAAATTTTGATTGACGCCGCCCAGAGTTCAAGCCACATCAAGATTGACGTGCAAAAGCTCGACTGCGATTTTCTCGCCTTCAGCGGTCACAAGATGTACGGCCCTACCGGCGTAGGCGTACTCTACGGCAAGTACGAAGTTCTCGACAGCATGCCCCCCTGGCACGGCGGCGGCGAGATGATCAAAAACGTGACCTTCGAAAAGACGACTTACGCCGACGTTCCCGCGCGCTTCGAGGCTGGCACGCCCATGATTGCCGAAGTCATCGGCCTCGGCAAGGCCATCGAATGGATTAATGCGGTTGGCATCGAAAACATCCGCAAGCACGAAGAAGAAATTACGCAGTACGCGCTCACACAACTTGCCCAGATTCCGCAGGTGAAAGTTCTCGGAAACCCGAAGGAACGCGGCGCTCTCATCAGTATTACACTCGACGGCATCGCCGTCAGCGACGCCGCCATGATTCTCGACGAAGAAAACGTAGCCGTCCGCAGCGGGCACCACTGCGCCCAACCTGTGATGGACCGCTTCGGCGTCGATGCCACGCTTCGTTTGAGCTTCGGCGCGTACACCCTGAAGCGCGACATCGACCGCTTTATCGCAGGCATCAAGCGCGTTCTCCGACTCTTCGGTTAACCGGGATTCGTATGGGAATCGAGAAAGGCATCTTTAACCGCACATCGCTCCTGCTCGGTGACGACGTAATGGGCAACATCTACCAGAAGCGCGTCATCATCTTCGGTCTCGGCGGAGTCGGCAGCTGGTGCGCCGAAAGCTTGGTGCGTTCCGGCATCAAGGAACTCGTACTCGTTGATTCAGACCGAGTGTGCGTCACCAACGTGAACCGCCAACTGATGGCCACCACGAAAACCGTGGGGCAAGTCAAGGTGGACGTGCTGAAAAATCGTCTGCTCGAAATCAACCCGCACGCCAACATTGTAGCACTCCAAGACATCTACGAAGAAGCGAATACGGACAAATTCCAACTGGACACCTTCGACTACATTATCGATGCCATCGACAGCCTCGAAAACAAGATGCAGTTATTGTGGCACGCCACGCGCACCAAGGCCACGGTATTTTCTTCAATGGGGGCAGCCCTCAAGATGGACCCCACACGAATCAAGGTCGCCGAATTCTGGAAAGTCGCCGGTTGCCCGCTCGCCCGCGCGCTCCGCGACAAGTTCAAGAAAAAGAAAATGGCTCTCAAGAAAAAAGTGCTATGCGTCTACAGCGACGAACTCCTGAAAAACCGTGGCAAGAATTCCTCTTGCGGAACGGACGCCTGCATGTGCCCCAAGGTGCGCCACGAAAGGAGCGAAGCCGAACTCCAGAATGCAAACCTGGTCGATCACGAATGGTGCAGCAGTAAGGCGCAAATCAACGGCACCATGGCACACTCCACCGCTATTTTTGGATTCATGATTGCAGGCCTCGTGATGCAGGACATCTACAAGAAGGCCTTAGCAAACGCCGAGTAAGAACTAGAATTCCGGCATGCTGAAATCGCCGTAAAGTTCACGGCCATCAAACACCCAGACCACCATCTTTTTGCCTTCCAGGAATTCCGAACGGTCCTTGAACAAGGTCGGACCAAAGTTTCCGCCACCAATACGGCTACGCGTAAACGTCTCTATCCCTGTCGCCTGCGCAATGTATGCGCCGATATTGGAAGAACTGTTCCAGCCAAAATCGGCATTGCTGTCGCCAATTACCACAATGGGAGCATCTTTGGATCCGCGGTAGCGTTTACCTTCTGCATCCACGGTCTTTAACACGCGCACATCGTAATCCGGGTAAGAATTGTACTTCAAGTGATAAAGATTCCCGGTACCGGGAACAACCGTGTCGCGCAGGAACCATTCCTCCCTCGGAACATCCAAGTCCATCTCGTTGATGGAATCGGCAATCATCTGGGCAAGCAACTGCCGGCCGGCACTTGTATAATGGCTTTCGTACGCCTCGAACATGGGCGTTTCTTCGTTCTTTTCGAGAAACTCCTCCACCGCATCGACAACGACAACGCCTTCGTCTTGCAATGCATCTACCCATTCTTCATATTGCGGGGCAACGATACCACCCGACAATTCTTCTGAATAATGTTCCGCCTCGATTTGCAATTTGTCTGGAACTGGCACGACCACCAACTTGATACCGCGCGCTTCCAGCGAATCGTTGAAAGCCACAAATGAATTCAAATTTTCTTTCCAGTCCACCACCAGGTTGACAAGACTTTCCTGCAAGAAAATCCAGTCGTCTACGCCACTTACCGCACAGCGAGCCTCTTTCAGTTGCCCGCCACATTTTTCAATATCGGCTTCGATCTGTTCCTGAACAACCAACGGGATAAGCGGACGAGTAGATAGGTAGACCATGGCAAGCGCAATAACCGCCACTCCAAATCCAAAAATAAGCCCCAAATGTTTCCTAAAAAACATGACAGGGCCAAATTTAGAATTTTTCTGATTCCTTGGCAGGGGCCAAGCAGCCTCCATGCTTCGGCAGACGAACTACTTTTGCACAAAAAGACGACAATTATTGTCGCCTACATTTTATATATTAAGAAACACTTCTCACTTTATGAGAATTGCACTTTTGCAGGAGGCTTTATGGCCAGTCAAGCTCGCGGCGAACGAATGATACGAATTTTCGTCTACATGATGGCGCACTACAACAACCGTTACAGCGTCGCCGACATCATGCGGCATTTGGACATTCGCGAAGAAGACCTGCGGAGCGTGCAGCGCGACATGCACGCACTCTCCGAAATCGAGGGCGGTTACATCAAGCGCTCTGTCGAAAGTGGCAAGACCTATTACCAGGTGGCACTTGAACGTGCAAACAAGCTCATATTCCCGGAATTTGGCGACACGCTACTGCACTTCATGTTCCTGCAGCGCATCGCGAACATTTATCCGGCAACATCGAATCTCATCGAAGACCTGACCAAGAGAATCACGCAGGACTTGCCCGCTAAGGAACAATCGACTTTAGCGCATTACGCGAAGGAACTGAACGGACGCATTCTGTTTATGGGAACTCCTCCGAGCGTTGACGATAACGTAGGCAAGAATCTGCCAGTCATTCTCGACGCCATTCGCAAAAAGCAGAAAGTACAAATCACCTACACCGACAACTGGGGCAATACAACCAACAAGCCTCGCATTCCGCTGATGGTCGCCATCAACCAAGGCGAAATCTACATCGGTTGCGTATCGCAGCACCACCCCGATCAAACATACGCCCTCAAGCTCCGCCGTATTCAATCCGTAAAACTTTTGCGCGAACAATTCGTCGAAGATCCGAAAGTCGTTGAGACACTCCGCAAGCGAATCCGCACAGGCACGTTACTTTCGGGCGACCAAGACCAACAAGAAGAAAAAGTTGTCATCTATTTCCCGGGATACGCCAAGAACTTTCTGCAAGAGCGCCCTTACCACCCCAGCATGAAAATCAAGGAGCTGGATTGCGGTGACATACACGTGACCATGAAGGTCGCCGTCAACGGCCTGCTCAAGCAATGGGTCATGTACTACGGCTCCATTGCCGAAGTGCTAAAGCCCGCTAAGCTCCGCCAAATGGTACTTGAAAGTGCTAAAGATTTGGTGAAACTGTACGAAAGAAAGTCTACTTAATCCTATCCCCGCAGAATTCCTGGCGGCCACATTTTTTGCAGTGCGAGCCCATCCATAGCGTATCGAACTGTTCTATAGCAGGTTCAACAAGTGCAGGGTCGTTCGTGAGAATTCCCGCTTCGAAGTTACGGCGCAGAGAGCTTTTCATGCCGATTCCCGCACCCGTCAAATTCGCAGAGCCGATGTAAGCGGTTTCGAGATCAAAAATCATCATCTTGAAATGCACACGCGGGCACATCACGCGTTCCAAATCCGTCACCAGAATCGGGAACCGGTCAAAGTCCTCACGAAAATTCGGACCAGGTTCCTTTGCGTGAATCAGGCGCACGCCCACCCCTCGCTTCAAAAGTGCGGCCAACTGCCCCAGCAACGGAATCGCATCGCCATCCTGTTTCACATACACATCCTTGATATCGGCAGTACCAATCCACAAGTTATTGCGGACCGACATGATTCGTGAAATCACTTCGGAATAGTGTTCTTCGTTCTGGATGTATTTAGTGAAAATGGACATGGTGGGAAATATAGATTTGTTGACGCTCCTATTTTCTCTCCGCTCTTGCAGCTTTAATTTCCGCTTCAATTTCTTCTTCGCTCATGCCTGCAGAGCCGTTTTTCAATGCATCATCATTCAAGGCTTGTAACGCGGACATAAGAGTGGATGCGGAATAAGAAACCGAGACATCATTTACAAATATTTGCGATTGAACGGGATTTATCAAATCCAGAAAAATTCGAGCACTTATCGCAAAAGGAACGTTAGGAAAATGCTTTATATTACCCGTAACGACATAGGCATTTTTATCACGATGAGCAAAAGCTACATCATAAAAGATTCTGTCATCAACATCTGGCAAAGTAAAGTCCGTCGGCGCGACAGGCTCATTTATAGCGTATTTTAAAATTTCATCCACAAAGCGTTGACCGTATGAAACATTCCACCTGAATTTAGAACGGCTCATCACTTCACAATATTCTTCAACAATATTTTCATCAACAATCGGCGTAAAAAGGTGTTTCGAGATACCTTGAAAAACCGCATAAGGAACTGATTGCAGACGATCTTTCGCAAGGGCTGCAGAAACCAATATGTTTGTATCAACGACTGCGTAATACACGTTTTTTTCTCTCCGCTCTTGCAGCTTTAATTTCCGCTTCAATTTCTTCTTCGCTCATGCCAGCAGAGCCGTTTTTCAAGGCATCTTCATTGAGTGCACGTAATGCCGACATAAGTCCAGAAGATTCACTCATCGTAGGATGTTCGGACACCTTAAACGGCAACCCTCTTTCAATTACCGCTCGCCTGAAAAAAATGCGAACAGCCGTAGGAATGTCCATTCCTAGACTTTCAAACAAGTCGGAGACCTCGTCTTTCAACTTATCATCCACACGTATTTGCAATATTGATGTCGCCATACTAACCTCAAACGATATACAACTACTAAATATAGTATAAGCACATTACAAAAGCAATATGTTTGCATATTTATTAGAAAAAGCCGTTCAGGAAGCATCTTTTTTGCTCGGACTTAAGCTTTTTTTTCTTGTTTTTGGTGGATTCGCCAAAGATTCCAATTGTTCCAGAATTATGCCAAGCAAAGCCTCTCTACTATTAAGAGTCTTTTGCAACCCAGCGAGTTCACTTTCTGCAAGGCTGATTTCCTGATCAATATCACTTGTTGCTATATCACGAATCGTCATTTTTTCAAAATATCTATTTTGCACCTCGTCAAAACCCATACTAGCGCCGAATTCTTGCATACTCTTGAATTTATGCCTTCGTTCCAAATTTGCAGGCAAATCTTTCAAGAACATTTTCTTCGCATCCAACCAATGCATTTTTTCGTTAGCTTCCTTGACATCCCTAGCGAATGATCGCTCTAAACAATCAACGCGGTGTTCAACCCATATTCCAAGCATTTGCGCAAACGAAAGTTTTTCAACTTTCTCGCCGGTCCAAATAGGGAACGTCCTAGATTCGTCCAACAAAGGATGGTTCGATTGCGAAGCACCATTACAATAATCACGTACATAAGCAATAACATCTAAGAAATCATGTGGAGGAACACTAACATGTTCACCCTCAAATCCATTCACAAGCAGATTAGGAAACATAGATGGCAAGCAACGGGGTTCCTTGAAACGACCATCATAATTATCAAACAATTCAACAGCCCCATTTTCAATTCGATCAAACATCGATTTACCCCAAGGACTAAGCATCACCTCTGTGAAGCGCATAGCCGCATACGAGTTTCGGTCAGCTGGAGAACCAAAATTTCCTTGACCAAAAACAAGAGGCGTTTTCTCCGTAAGCTGTACCATATTGACTAAGGCTTTGTATATACAGTCATCATTATATGGATAAAAACGCCCCATCACAGAACCAACAATGCTCGCAGACTTCATGAAACGATTCCATTCTTTTTTGGGGCAAGTTCTAAGAGCCCAAAGAATTCTTCTCTGCACAGAAGTCAAGCCATCCCGCACATCGGGATATAATTCCATCTGTTTCGTATCGTTCTTATTTATCGAGTTCATAACGGCCTCCTTTTTTCTTCAATATAGATTTAGTAGACGACAATTATTGTCGTCTACTAAAAGATTTTTTAAAATCCCAATCTGCGGCCCTGATGGTCGTCTTTATTGGCGAGTTCTTCGAGCATGTTCTGCAAGATGAGTTCCTTCGTACGCAACTCATCAGGGACATATTCTAGCTTGCGGCGAACATTCTGAAAGTCGCTAATCGCCACATTATCGCAGCGAAGGATTTCCTTGGGGCAATGGCTCCCGAAGAACGCAGTCCACGTCCTTGAAATTTGTGGCAGATCCATATAATCAAACGCCAGCTTCAGCTGAAAACGCCGACGAATCGCCCAATCCAAGACATTCTCGTAGTTTGTCGCAGCAATCAGCATTCCGTTAAAGGAATCCATTTGGCAAATGAACTCATTCACTAGTGTCACTTCCCAATGGTTTTTCGCATTACCACGATTTTCAAAGAAACTGTCCGCCTCGTCGATAAACAGAATCGCATCACTCCGTTCCGCTTCACGGAACATCGCGCTAACGTTATGTTCACTTTCGCCCACATGGCACCCCAGAATATCGCTCGCCCGTTTCACGATAATCTCGCGATCTAGAATGTCATGCGCGACATGCTTTGCAAAAGCCGACTTTCCGGTGCCGGGAGGGCCATACAGAAATATATTCAGGTTTTCCCTACGCCCCGTCAATTTCGAATCTTTCCAGCGTGCATCAAAATTCTTGAGCATCGGCACGACATAATCAATATTCCGAATATCTCCACTCGAAATACGGACACAATCCAGATTATAATCTGGCCTCGATTCCTGAGGCAAAGTCGATATACCCAAAAGTTTCGCATGCGACGATGCCACTTCGCGAACCACATTTAAAGGCGACATATCCTGAGACTGCATCCGTTGAGCAAGCCGAACCGCCAAAGTGGCGCTCCCTGCCATCACTGGTATTTCCTTGGCCACACATTCAATATCTTCGCCACGCATCATTGATTCCGCCTGTTGCGTTTTCAGCACCGATTGCCAAATGGCAATGCGTTCGCTCTTGCTGAACGAGAAAAATTCTAGCGAGTAATCGAAACGGCGACGGGTACTATTTTCAATCATCGCGATATTATTCGTAATCCAGATGACAGGCGTTTTCAGGCTCTCGAAAATAATATTCAGCAGACCCTTTTTCTGCCTTATTCAAGACCAAGTCCGCCTCATCCATCAAGATGACGCAGCCACTCCGCTCACATTCCCAATCGGCCAAAAGCATCGAGCGCAAGCGCGTCTGCAAAAGGGATTCCTCGCTCATTGATTCTTCACCGATGCCCACCGAAAGCAGCGTAACATTCAATTCTTGTGCAATCGCCTTGGCAAGTTCCGTCTTGCCCGTACCCTCGCGACCATAAAAAAGGATGTTCAGTGGAGTGCCCCTCTGGTGCGATTTCAGCATCTGTAAAACAAAAGACGCCTGCGGATTCGTCTTGACAATCCGCTCATAGGGGACACACGGTTTTGCTGCCGGTCTGAAATCCATAATCTGCGACATATCTGAGAATCCATACAGATAATTGCTCACGTCGTCCGCTAGGTACAATTCCTTGCGTTTGATTCTCAAATCCGTATTGCGGAACGATTCTTCCATTTGAATTAACTGAAACTTAAGAAGCGGACTCTCCTTGGAACAAAGTTCCTGAAGCGTTGTGCCATCAAGCCCCGTCAGCAAGGCAATCCGACTAAAGGCTCCACGCTCATTCGGGTCAAAAGTTTCCCCCTCTTTCACCCGAATGTTTTCTAGCCTCAAATACAGTCGCTGATGGTTCCGAAGCCACAAATAAAGCACCAGTTCCACTGCCTCATCCGACAAATGGAAAAGACGCTTTAACTCAAAAGCGCGTTGCAAGGCTTCGTCATCGTGCGAGCAACCTTTTGCCAGCTTTTCTTTCACGCAATTTTCAATCATCTGCACGATAATCGGTCGCAAGCAATCATTCGCGCGCTCCAAATAAGCCATAATTTCAAAAAACTGCTGAGCAAAGCGAACATTCCTGGTTTCGTGATACGCCTCCAAAAGCTCCCGTACCCCATAATGCTTGTCATCAATCGAAGTCCTGATAGTACTCGAAAAATCAACCTGGTCGCGAATCTCGTAAACACGGTTCGCAAATTCGCCATAATAACGGACCGGCAAATAATTCTCGCAAAAACTGCGACAGCAACCATCCGGATACGCCCGCATAAAGCGCACCCAGTATTCCATAATCTTCAAGTCGATAAAAGAAGTCCTCGACTCCGCCTTCGCTACAGGCGACTTCCCTTCTAACCGATTCAGCGCATTCCCGAAATAATTCTCTGCCGAATTTTGATAATGAAGCTGCATAGCAAAACCTCTTGATTCTACCATGCAATATAAAAGAAACGCACGACAATTAATGTCGTTCACTTTTTATTCACAAAAATGTTGATAGTTGCAAACTATAGGCGACATTTTATGATGTAAAATTTTTTTCTGTTGATAGCTGCAATCAGTTGTTTGCAAAATGAAGGGGTGTTTCGTTTTTCAGGGCTTTATTAGATAGATTTGCTCTTCCAAACTTGATGGAGACTAAAAATATGACAGAAAACTTTCCTCACGACTCCTATGTCCGTTCGGTGCTCAAGGATCCCGTTCGCACGGCGGAACTTTTGCGACTTGCCGCACGCAAGAACACCAATCTTGCACAATTTCTTGCGACAGTAAATCTCGACACCCTAAAAGAAATTCCGGGAGCATTCAGCGACGTAGTTTCGTTCGGTTACAGTGATCTTGCGTTCACCGTAAAGATTGACAGTAACGAGCCCAAGCAGGCCGAACTTTTTGTCGGAATTATAGAAGAACACAAAAGCTACCCCGAATCAGCAATTATTCCCCAGCTTGTAAAGTACTGGTACGAAATCATGGTTCGCGACCAGAAGAATATCCCGACTGTAGCCATTGTCCTTTACAACGGCAAGGATCCTTGGAAGATTGGCAAAACGACCATGTTCCCGAACTATCCTGAATATTATCACAAGATCGGTCTTCCGTTCATCCTTGAAGTAGTAGACGTCAGTTACATTTTCAACGATGAGGAAATCCCGCACATTTCGCCAAAGATTGCTTTGGCTTTAGTTGCTTTGAAGTATGTTTTTTCGGAAGAAAAACTCAAAAAATTCCTGAAACCTGCAATTGCCGGACTTAAGTCTCTCCCACGTGAAGAAGCGGAAGACCTTTTGTCAAAAACTTATGTATATTTGAAAAAGTGGTTCAAGGGCGAAGCCAAGGAGCAGTTCAAAATGGATTTCAAAAAATGCAGCGAAGTTTACGGCTACAAGTCCATTGCCGAAGTTGAAGAGGAAGAACAGGCCGAAAAACTTCAAGGAATTGCTAAAGCGATGTTTGATGCGGGGAAAATAACTCGTGAAGATGCAATTCAATTTTTCAACATACCTAAAGAGAAAACAGATTCCTGGAGCGTCTAAATTAGCATCCTATTCTCCCTGAGTCATTTGCAAAATCTGAATTTGAAAAGGAGTAGCGGAATGCTACTCCTTTTTGCAAAATACAACTCTTTATCCAAACTATTTGAGCCAATTTTCTTTAAGCCAAGCGCAAAAGAAATCCCGCGACGTCATGCCGCGAGCTTTTGTGTAGCCCGTCATCGGCTGATTCCAATGGACGCTTGACGGATGCTTCGTATAGACATATTCAATGCCGCGCGGTCCCGTCCAATCCCAAAATTCACCGCCAAAATACTTCGGGTAATCAAAGGCCTCCGCCTGCTTGCAGACACGAGAACTCAAGAACACAAACATGTCCGGCTTCAGGATTTCAAGAACTTTGATAAAATTGAGAATAGCTTGTTCGCAGTCAATTTCTTTTCCGCCATAAGCATTCCATAAATCCTCGATTCCAGTCGTGCAATCCGCCGGACGCAAGAAGTAATTGAGGAAAGCCACCTGATGCCAACCATTGCCGCCGCTCGGCAGCACCAAATTCAAGCAACGATCAATCTCTTTACCGAAACGACCACTCTTGCCCTCACGAGTCCCACGAGTGTTGCACCAATCCTGCTCATCACTCGTTAGCACTGGATGTCCGTACCACGAATTCGCATCGTGATGCACAGTAGCCCCTTCGGGCAAGTAAAAGCTCTCGCCCACAAGCAAAAGCTTTTTATGCTTTGAGGATTCATAATTGTCACCAACAAAAGGCATCATGTACGGATGCGATCTGTAGAACGGGATAGAAAGAAAGCGGGAATCGTAAGTAGTATTGGACATAGTATCTCCAATTACAGAGCCGGTTCGTGGCCGCCCCTCGAAGGACTCTTTAAACAACGAGCGTTCACCATGGCAAATATCGTAGGGAATTGCAGTCCACAATATTTGCAAGTGTACTTAGACTTTTCAGAGCCCTCGTACAGCACATGGTTAGCACCACCACCCTGCTTTGCACAGCGTGCATGCACCAATGCAAAAACCGAAGGAAAACCAATTCCGCAATATTTACAATAGAACTTGGAAGGCATAAGTTTCAATTAAAATCAATCAGTTCCTAAAATTTCTTCTTTTATATTATGTGCAAATTTTGATACAAAATAAACAATAATTGAAACATCAACAGGAGAATCTATGCCATCAAGAATAAATGTATGATTAACATAATAATCTTCTTCACCTTTAACCAGCCCCCCAATAAATTTTTTAAACAATAAGTCTAGTACATCATTCAACTTTGATTCACAAATACCTCCTACCGGAGATAGTATTCTACAAAAATCTTCATCAATATCAATAAGGCATTCTTGTCTCTGATTATCATCAAGCTCTACGAAAAAAGAAAACAAAGAGCCATTATCATTTTGCAAATCATACATATTCCGCAAATATTCAACCAATTCTTCTTTTGTTACCATATTTTCATCACCACTTATCTAATTTTTCTTCATTGATTTAACAAAATTTTCAAATTCATTTTGAAATTCTGGAGTAACATTTCTTTCTATTTCTCGAGCGATTGCTTCACTCATAGAATTTTCATGATACGAAATATGTTTTTCATCAAGCCAAGCCTTTTGCATAGCTTTCAAAGCATCCATATCAGCACCTGGGAATGATTCGGCAAATTTCATTTCAAGAAATAAATCTGGAGAAATCCGTTCCACACCATATTTATCCCGCAACGATTTAACTTCATCCATGGATAAATTATTTCTCAAACGACTTTGTTCAAGCAAATATGCACAATAATTTTTAGCATAAGCCTGAAGAGTTTTCTCGAACCAAGACACCATGGCTTCAGACACAACGCATTCATCACCATTTGACGTTTTATCTGAATCAACAGTTTTTTTCTTTTTTAAGGATTTATAAACAAGCACAGCCGCAGCGAGAAGTCCCATTACGACAATAAAAGTCAATATTCCATTTGATTGACCCGACGCTTCTTTCAATGACTCTTCCATTTTTCCTCCTATGCTGTTTTTTTTACAAGAAGTTTGATGTCTGCAATTTTCTTTGTACATTTAGCCTCCATATTTTTTTCATTTTGAATTTCCTTCTCTAACAAAGCTTTTTCAGCATTTAAATTTTTCTCTTTATCCAAAACTTCCTGAAGAGTTTTTTCTATATAATCCATTTTCTCTGATATCTCATCAAGTGTTTTGGCAATTAACGCAGAAATACGTTGAGAAACAAGCTTCGGAATAGAGTCATATTTTTTTTCCACATTAGCCTTTTGTTTATTTACAGCAGCGGTAATCTTAGCCGCAACAACTGATCCTCTTGTAGTTAAATTATCCCAAAAACCTGATGGGAGACCCAAATCTTTAAGATTAGAATCAATGTCAACATCCCATTTTTCCTTGGAATAGTCTACAATTATTCCTCTTACATTTTCATGCATTACTGCAGAAATTTTCTGTACAATAGAATCCTGCTTTTTCGACACATTTTCTTGGATTTCATGAACACCAGAACGAATGTATTTTTCCAAGCCATTCTTGATCTCTCTCATTTTAAGATCCCAAATATCAGGAAATTCACCTTCAACATTGTGATATCCGCCCGATTTGCTTACCAAACGTTCTATCTCCGGCTGAAAATTAAGATTATTCCACTCAGTCAACAACCGATCCTTTATATTCGATTCAAAGTCTTCAACACTTTTATTTAATTTCTTTTTTATCTTTCCCAATTCGACAATAATATCAGCTTCATCATTTCTTATAATTTTCAGTTTATCCTTAATTTCTTCTAAAGGCCTTTCAAATTGGTCAAACTTAAATTTCAACAGGTTTATAGATTCCTGAATTTTTTTTCACTTTTCCTGAATAAACAGAACAACAAATATTGCTAAGACTTTCAATACGAGCATAACCACTATTTTTATACAAGCGATCAGAAACTTGTTTAGCTAAATTATTTGGATCGGAATTAAAATCAGGGAATCTTCTTAAAATTTTTTCATCTCTGACTGAGGCCTTATTATGTTTCTTCTTCTTCTGAGCCAAATTAACTTGAGCAGAATACGGACACAAAACTTCCCCAGTAACAAATAATCCAACTGCTTTGTATGCTGGTTCATCAGAGTAACCTGCAGTAGCATGCTTATAGTCCTTATTTTCGTCAATTCTATTTTGAACTAGAATTCGAGTATTTAAAGTTTTAGCAGGCATAAACGTTTTAAAGAACTCTAAATCAGAAGAGCCTAAACCACGAACTGGAAAAACATATATAATAGCATGAGCCTGATTAATCCACTTTGTAGTTTCGTTGGAATTGATTCTATTCGGATCATTCAACCCCGGAGTATCTACAATTTGTAAATTCTTTAGCTTATCACTTTTTATATAAATTTCAACATTCTTAACAAATGGAGTATATACACCGACATTCGGATTTTGCTCGCCTTCTTTAGGAACAGAAGTATATTCTGCTAAGCGTCCCAAATCATCAACATCTACAGGACTTTTACCAACGCAATTGAACAAAGTCACATCTTTTGAAGCTGAATACTCAAGACGTTCATCCAACGCTTTTCGATTTTCCTCAGGCAAGGTACTCTTCATTTCATCCCATTCTGATTTAGAATACCAGTTAACCGTAAAGTAATTTTTTTCCTTTTTTGACTCACGAACAAAAGTTAACTTTGCCGTTTCAGGCGTAACAAAAGACGGCAAGACTTCATCTTCGAAAATAAGGGAATTCAGCAATGTCGATTTACCAGCCTTGACCTCTCCGCATACCGCAATAGTGAACATTTCATTCAAACAATGATCAAATTCTGACCGCAATGATTCTGCTGTTATAGTCTTATCAGCAGCAGATGTTTGAATATCTACAGGAAGAATATCGCTAGAAATAATCTGTTCTAACTCATCCTCGAAACATTTTTTTGCATTTTCAAAGTTTTGGTTTACTGTTGTTGACATTTTTATCTCTCCAGTTCAAATTTCATCTGTTCGTATTCAATATTAAACAATTCTTCTAGTTGTTTTTTCTTGTCATACGCAGAGCTATCAATCCATTCTTCAAATTTTTTTCGTTTAGCATCCAATTTTTTTTTACTAAACTCAACCACATCCTTCTAGTTTGGCTATTAAAGTCTCTACATTCTTTACAAACTTTTGATTTGTCATTTCCAAAAAAATCATCATTATAATCATCGAGTAATTCAAATTTTGGCATCGAAACAGATTGAGGCAATCTCAAATACGGCCTAAATATAGAATCACAACGTTTTACAAAAGCATCAATACTATCCTTACTCTTTTGCCATTCTTCAGCCCAATTTCCAGACCCAATCCAGCGACCATCTCTTGCATTGACATAATAATTTTTAAACCAAGATCCTTTACATCCGACTTCACAAAAATAAATAGAATTTATTGCCGAACTATACATTTCGTAAACACTATCAAACATGTCTTTAAATTGGATTTTCAATTCCGTCGGGGAGTAATCCACAATTTTTTCACCAACACCATTAGCGAGCAAATATTCCCGTAACCAACCACACTTCCGATAAGAGAACTCTCTTAACGATTCCTTCTTTGACTCATTAAAAATTGCATAATTTTTTTCCAAACTTTTTTTTATTCTCTGCTTAGCTAAGCCACTATGTTTGTCAGCAATTTCTACAATTTTTTTCTTTAAGCGCAGTTTTTCTTGTTCAAAATATACTTTCTCATCTTCATCAAGATCAGCACAATTGGGGTCGCTGAGATTTGCATAGAAGAAACAATCTTCATACTGAATACCATTCTTTTTCAAGGTTGCAGTTATTGAGATCTTCACAGCCTCTCTTTCCGCCTGTTCTACTGCAGTATCAGCCATTGTAATGATAACATACAACAATTTCTTCTTATCTTTTCCCGCATAATCAGCATTCAAAATGCCTTCTCTACTCTTGGAGCCCTTCAAGAACTCCAAAAGATTTTGCCCAGAGACTCCTTCACTACACTTACAAAGCAAAAATATTATATCAGCATTCCTATCTTCTTTCAAACTAATTTCATTATCTATTTTCTTTGTTTTATCATCTTGTGTTCCTGGATCAAAGCCAGGCACATCAGATATAACAATCCCCTTTAAAAAATCTGATGGAACATTAATCGTATATTGAAGTCTGTTAAGCCCCTTATCAACAGCTTTCTTACGATAATCAGCCTCACTAATACAATTTCCTTCACTATCAAAAAATTGCAACGTTTTTCCATAAGATATTCTAGTAATTGTACGTGTTGTTTCTCCAGTATCTACAGGAGCAACCTTTTTTCCTATTAAATCATTGATAAAGCTTGATTTTCCACAAGAATATCTTCCAGCAAGAGCTATTCGCAAAAGAGACGATTCATTCGATTCTTTGAAAAGACCTGTTTTTTGCAAACGTAAATAGTTACCTGCATAATTTTCCAAATCAATAGACGTTATGGACTCAAATTCTTGGAACGAATCAAGAATTCTTTCTACATCCTTACGAAATGAAGCAACTTCATCAGAAAAGTTTTTCATTTCATTCGCGGTCATTTCCTTATATTCAATCATATATTATCTACCATACGAGAAATTTTTTTAATGTTTTCCTCGAGTTCACTTCTTTCCGTATTAAATTTCTGATATCCCTGCACTCTCTTCTTTTCTTCTTCTTCCAACGCAACCTTCTGATCATTCAAATTTTGTTGTAACGGACAAACAATTTCAACTTCAAAAGCATCAGATAACGAAGAAATGACATTTCTTGCAATAGATGAGGAATAATTTGCAATAAGCCCTTCAAAAGAAGATTCCTTAACCTTACCAGCAACAAGTGTACCCACATGTTCCAACGGGTTAATATCTTTAATAACCGTTCCCATTGCACCAAGAAACTTTGCAAATTTTGAAGATTCTTTCACAACTTGTTTCGAGGCATTTTTTCCAACATTTTCTGCAACTTTCCCAACTTTTTCAGCAACTTTTCCTGCAGATTCACCTGCTTGTTGTGTCGCTCGTTTAGACAACAAGTCTCCTATTTTCTGAGAAAGATTTTGTTTTGCAGCTTCTTTTCCAATCTTTTCTGCAGCATTACCAGCAGCTTTTACCGCAGCACCACCAGCAGCTTCAGCAGCATTTGCAGCAGTACTAGCCCCCGGCATAAGCCAAGCAGTCAACACAGCCGTAGACACCATAACAAGAGCGTCTTTTTTCTTATCAATTCCAGCCATCGCTGCCATAATTTCAGAGCCTACAGAGCTTTTCACATTATCAGGCACATCAAAATTAGGCAACAAGGTCTTCACCTTATAATCAATACTTTGAACAAGAGAATCCAGCATAGAATCAACTTGACTCTTTAACTGATTTGAATCAGCAATAGAAACAGCAGTTTTCCAACTACTTAATTGGCTATAAATATCCTTTTGCAATTCCTGCTGCAACGAAGACAAGCGACATCTATGAGATTCAATCCTATTTTCCAAATCATAAATACATTTTTCAATTTCTTCCTGTCGCTTATCTATCTCAGAATCATCTAATTTCATATTCGTCAATAGCGTCTCCAAATGAGATTTTAGCTGAGAAGCAATTTGGCAAAGATTCTGATTCAGCCTTTTTTCGTTTAAATGTTCAATATCATTTAAAATATGAGTTTTTACAAATGAATAAACCAAATCAGCATTTCCAACGCCATCTTTTCCATTAACAAAAAAGATTTTATCTTCAATATTGTCAATTTTCAATTTATCGCCAATATTACGCAGTTGTCTAACAACCTCAGAGCGAACAGCATCTTCATTCTCCACTTCATCTTGATGCGTCAAAGCAAATACAATATGGTTTGCCATCGACTGAATTCCAGGACGGCAAAGGAACTCCAAAACGTTATGATTTATAGTTCCATTTAGGCTTTTGATGCAAAATACAGCAGCATCAACATACTGCAAATAAGCAAAAGTCTGTTCAATTTCGGTTCCAACACTATCAATACCCGGAGTATCAACAAACACCGACCCTTCTGGCAAAATAGATGACGGTTTTGTCTTTATAACAGCTAACCCATCCTTACTACCATCCACAATTGAATAAAAATCAGAAATTGAAATTTTTTCCAAACTTTGACCATCATCCAAATAGTATTCATTCTTTTCAATACCAGGAGTCGGCACAATCATGCAAATTGACTTTGTAGTCGCACTAATGTCTGTCGGAAGATTCAATCCCAAAATGGAATTTATCAAGCTTGTTTTACCAGCACTAAACGCACCAAGAAAACCAATTTTGACACTCTGTTGTTCCACAGCCTTTTGCAAAGACGTTTCTACCGATGATACATCATATTTTTTCGCATAAAACTGTATCAAATTTTTTAATTCTTCGTTGTTCATTTTTTACCTCTTTTTTCCATTAAACCTTTTACTTCACAATCAGCGCCACGATCGCAGCAATCAAACCGCCGAGCAACAGAGCGGCGATTACAACTGCGATGACCATAAACCATTTGGCGTATTTCAGGATTTTCACCATGGCGCTATTCTGGTCCTTTGAAAACTGCTGAACCACATTCATGGTTGCTGTCACAAGGAATCCAATGTCATCGAGCCACCCCACAACGGGAATGGCATCGGGAGCCAAGTCAATGGGCGATGCAGTATACAAAAGCGACATGATCATCAAAAAAACGGCTAGTCCCTTATTCAAAGGGGATGCGCCGTTCATATCCATAACTTCGGGTTCTTTATCCATATTTTTCCTTCTTCTTTAAAAAGAAATATATCCTATTTTCTACAAAAGAGCACAAATCCCCACAAAAACTATAGTTTTCCCTCAAAAAACGTTATTTTAGGCACTCCAACTTGGAATAAGTACCCATTCAGTAGTCTTTCACGCACCGAATTGAATTCGCGCAGGAAAAATCGTTCCAAAAGCGGTCGAGAACGGCATCGTCGTAACAATTGTCTAGGCGAACGCGGTATGCCCACTTGTTTTGCCCGACGGAACTCCAGAATCGCGTGTGTCTGCCGCGAGCTCCGCAAAAGCCGAAGTCTTCCATGCAACCCGCCGGATACGCCGTAAAGTTGAATGCATCAGCACTTTTGCCAACAGGGAACAGTTCGTCTTCTTCCCAATCGTCTTTGGACTTTAACGCAAGAGCCGCCCCAAGGTAAGTTTCGGCACCATGCTCGCCCATTTCACATTTTGCGCCAACTGCATTAAACAAGTCTCGCCAATCGTCATTGTTCGGCATGCGCCAACCTTTGGGGACTGCGGCTTCTGCAAATTTCCAGTAGTAGCACAAGCCATATTTCTTCACATTTGGGTCGCAGTTCCAATCGTAAGGCGGTGTTTCACCATTCAAGCATAGATACCCCTTGCCGCCAGCATACGCCTGCGCGCCTTCGCATTTATGCCGCAGGTTTTCGGCAAACCATATCCGATTGCCGATTTTTACGGTGCGGTAGGTTTCACCATCTCGCGGATCTGTAAAGTACGAGTTAGTCATAAGAACCTCCTACATAATCAAATTCACCACGAGCTTGGTCATGGTTTCACGTTCTTCGGGTTTGCTTTCGGCAATGAGCAGCGTGAGTGCGACTAGGGCACCATCGCTTACGATTTTGGAGCAGTCCACTCGATAAAGGATATCGTTGCGCGACATATACCACAAGAAAATAAACGCAGCAATGCGTTTGTTGCCATCGACAAAGGAGTGGTTCTTGACAAGCAGATACAGGAGTGTTGCCGCCTTCATCTGCACGGTCGGATAAAGTTCCTTGCCGTCGAAGGTCTGGTAAATTTGTCCGAGTGAACTCTTGAAAGAAGCATCCTTTTCGACGCCGAAGATTCCGCTGTCTCGGAATTTTTCCTTGAGCACATCAATCGCTTCCATCGCCTGCTCGTAGGTGATGGGGCCACTCATTTCGCTATAGTCTACGCCGGTCTTCGGGAATTCCAGCTGCTGGTGGTCGTAGCGGTCCAAAGTTTCTAGAGCCGCACGAAAATCACCGATGACATTCGATATTTCAAGTTTTTCCAATCTGTTCATGATGTACTCCTTTTAGGGGGACATCACGAATATAGATTGAGCATGCGACAATTAGCGTCGTTTGCAGATACAAAAAATCCCCGCCCGAGGGCAGGGAAAATTTTTGACGTATGGCCGATGTTGTTTAGTAAATAAACAGCATTTCTCTATACTTCGGCAGAGGCCACATTTCGTCGGGGACGACCTTTTCGAGGCCATCGACAACCTTGCGCAAAGCGGCCATTGCATCGAGGATGCCTTCGTGCAGGCCGTTCAGGCTTTCTTCCATGGTCGCAATGGCGGCACTCAGGTTCTTGACGCCTTCGCCGAGAGACTTCACATAGGCATCGACGCCGGGGAAGCCCTGGTTCAGAGCCATTTCGTTGGTCTTTAATGCGCTGGAGTAAGCTTCGACGACCTTCGGCAAGATGATGTTCTTGGCCATATCGCGGCAGACTTCGCCTTCGATGTGGATGCGCTTGTGGAAATCTTCGACGTTGATTTCGTAGCGGGATTCCATTTCGCGGCGGTTCATGACGCCATACTTTTCGAACAACTGAATATTTTCTTCCTTGGTGAGAGCCTTGAGGGCTTCCACGGAGGTGCGAATATTCGGAAGGCCGCGGCGTTCGGCTTCGGCGACCCATTCGTCGGTGTAGCCGTTACCGTTGAAGATGACGCGCTTGTGTTCCTTCACGATTTTCTGCAAAATCTTTTGCAGGCCCGTGTGGAAGTTCTTTTCGTCGAGCTTTTCGAGCTGTTCAGAAATCATGTCGAAAGCTTCGGCCACGATGGTGTTCAAAACCACGTTCGGTTCGGAGCAACTCTGGCTAGAGCCCGGAGCGCGGAATTCGAACTTGTTGCCGGTGAAGGCGAACGGAGAAGTTCTGTTACGGTCGGTGGCGTCGCGCGGCAAAGCCGGGAGCATGTCGGCGCCGATGCGGAGTGCGCCAGCTTGCTTAGAGGACTTGGGCACGCCTTGTTCGATTTGTTCGATGACGTCCATGAGCTGGTCGCCGAGGAACATGGAGACAATGGCCGGAGGAGCTTCGTTTGCACCGAGGCGGTGATCGTTGCCGGCACCAGCAGTCGTCATGCGGAGCAAATCAGCGTGCGTGTCGACAGCGTAAATGATAGCGCAAAGCGTGGTGAGGAACACGGCGTTCTGGTGCGGGTCCTTACCCGGATTGAGCAAGTTACCCTTACCATAAGACACGGACCAGTTGTTGTGTTTGCCGGAACCGTTCACGCCAGCGAAAGGCTTTTCGTGGAGCAAGCAAACGAGGCCATTCTTGTCGGCCACGTTGCGGAGCACTTCCATGATTTGCATGTTGTGGTCGCAAGCGAGGTTCACTTCTTCGAACATCGGAGCGAGTTCGAACTGGGCAGGCGCAACTTCGTTGTGGCGGGTCTTGGCCGGAATGCCGAGCTTCCAGAGTTCGATTTCCACTTCGTTCATGAAGTTCAAAATGCGAGCCGGGATGCTACCGAAGTAGTGGTCATCCATCTGTTGGTGCTTTGCCGGAGCGGCACCGAACAGCGTGCGGCCAGCTTGGTACAGGTCGGGGCGTTGCAGGTAAAAGCGCTTGTCGATGAGGAAGTATTCCTGTTCGGCGCCGAGCGTGACCGTCGTCTTCTTGGGGCCCGCCTTGAAGCAGGTCATGAGGCGGCGGGTAGATTTAGAAAGAGCTTGCAAACTGCGCAGAAGCGGAGTCTTCTTGTCGAGCGCTTCTCCGGTGTAGCTGCAGAACGCCGTCGGAATGCAGAGCGTAGCCCCGTTGCCGTGACGCTTGAGGAATGCCGGGCTGGTCGGATCCCAGGCGGTATAGCCGCGGGCTTCGAACGTGGAACGGAGTCCGCCGCTCGGGAAAGACGATGCATCCGGTTCGCCGACAATCAGGTTCTTGCCGCTAAAGGCCATGATGGCGCGGCAACCGTCAGGTTCAAGGAAGGAGTCATGCTTTTCGGCAGTGGAACCGGTGAGCGGCTGGAACCAGTGCGTAAAGTGCGTGGCACCGCGGTCCATGGCCCACTTCTTCATGGCGTGTGCCACATCGCCCGCGATACTCGGATCGAGGGCTGCGCCTTCGTTAATGGTTGCAATCAGCTTTTCGCAGACATCCTTGGGCAAGTATTCGCGCATGGCGTCGATGTTGAACACGTCCTCGCCGTAGAAATCCACATTGACAGGTCCGGCCGGCTTAACAGGCGCGGTAGGGGCCTTTGCGATTTCGTTGATGGTCTTTTTGCGGTAGCTTACGCTCATTTTGAACCTCTTATTTGCCGTTTTACAGCTGTTTTTCAATTTATGGAAGGAAATTAGGAATAAAAACGTGGGTTGGCACCCAAAATTTACAGGTTTTGAAACAAAATGCTTTACAATATTGTAAAATTAATGTATATTATTACATTATTGTAAAGCAAAAAGGCTCGGACATGAAAAAGCAGATGCTGGATCTGGTCCGGCATGACTTAATGGTCAAGGAATGACAACGGAAGCAGAAGAAATAGAGAGACTGAAAGCGGAGATCCGCGAGCTGCGCAATATCATCGACGAGAAGCCGGGCAAAATGGTCGGCAACAGCGGTGAAATGCGCGAGGTCTATAAGCAAATCAAGAAGTGCGCCAAGAACGACGCACAGGTGCTTATCTATGGCAATGACGGCACGGGCAAGGAACTCACCGCCCACACCATCGCAGAACTTTCTGCACGCAAAGAACAGCCCTTTGTCGTCATGGGTTGTGCGAACTTGAGCGAGGGTTTCGGCAACCCGGCGAACACCTTTGAAAGCGAACTTTTCGGCTACGAACGCGGCGCCTTCATTGGCGCAAACAGCCGCCACTTGGGCAAGGCCGAAATCGCAAACGGTGGCACGCTATTCCTGGATGATGTCTCGGCACTGAGCCCGAAGAACCAGGAGATTCTACTGCGATTCATGCAAGACCAAAGCTTTTACCGCCAAGGGGGCAACATCCACCTACATAGCGACGTGCGCCTGATTGCGGCGTCAAGCAAGAATCTTGAAAGCCTGATGCAGCAAAAGCTTTTCCGCGAAGACTTGTTCTATCGCTTGAACATCGTGCAGATTTCGCTGCCCGACTTGGCGCAACGCAAGAGCGACATCTTGCTTTTGGCGGAGCATTTTATTTCGCAAGTGAACCTGAAGTACGGCACGCATGTGGTGCGCCTCTCGACGCCCGCGATTGACATGCTCATGAGCTACCACTGGCCCGGCAACGTGCAGGAACTTGAAAACTGCATCGAGCGCGCAGCCCTCGCCACGAGCGACGACTGCATCCATTCGCACAATTTGCCGCCCACCTTGCAGACCGACGAATCGGCCCGCAAGCCCATGCTCCCGAACAAGATTGCGCCGCTCTCGACTCTCATGGACACCTACGAAAAAGAAATCCTGAGCGAAGCGCTAAAAAGAAACGGCGGCAACATGTCTGCCGCCGCACGCGATTTAAGTATTTCGCCAAGAGTCATGCACTACAAAGTGCATCGATTGAACATTAATATATCGGAGTAGAATGCCGACCCTGAAACGAGTTCAGGGTGACATTCTACTTAACGTTCACCTGGACGGCGTCCTTGCCGACACGCACCATGTAACTGCCCGACTTCGGGATTTCCACACGCTGCGAGCCATTGGATACCGTACCGCGCTTCACGACGCGACCATCCATGTCAAACACTGCGTAGCGGGAACCCATCTGAGCCTCTTCGATATTGAGAGCGCGAGCGTCAACAGCCACGTTGAAGCGTACTGCAAGCGATTTCAAAACAGCCTTATAGACGCCATCTTCAAGTTTCCACTTGACAAAGGCATACCTCACGCCATTCTTCGAAATTTCGTCAGGAATCACGCTCTTCAGTGCACGGGCAATCGTCGTATCGGCACGGTCCGTGTAGATCACCACCACTTCGCCAGTCTTTCCAGCGATCTCATAACGGAGCGTCTTCTGGAACAGCGGATACAAGCTCTTGTTGCCGGCATCGGTTTCGCGCATTGCCTTCACGCGATCGCCGCGGCCCTTGGTCTTTGTATACCAACCATTGAAGACCCATGTCGTGTCAGACTTCATGACGGCATCGGGCAAAAGAGTCACCTCGCCATAATTGTAGCCGTTGAACTTCGACGTCAACACAGCGCCTTCGGGCAGGTGGAAGTTAATCACGTAGACAACATCACCCTTCGCAAAGACAGGCACGTAATATCCCGTCGCTTCATCTTTTTCCCAACCGGCAAGAGTATAGGTATCATCCTTTCCTTTCACCTTGATGGGCGGCAAATGATTGTTCAAGGCGTCGTTGATCTTTTGTTCGATCTGCGACTTGGAATCCTGCGCACGGATGTCTACATAGATTGTATCCGTAGCACCATCACCATACTTGACGATAATCTGTTCCACGCGCAAAACGCCCTTGAAGTCAGGTTCGTAAACACCAGTTTCGGGATTCTGCTTCCAGTCAAGAACATAGGTAGAATCGCCATTGTCAGGTTTGCTCGGGAGAGCAATGCCGTTCTGTTCAAGAGCAGCGTTAATCTTTTCAACGATATCCTTGTGAACATCGGTCACGTGAATTTCCACATCGATGTGCTTTTCAGGATCATCCTGATATTTCACATCAATCGTATCCTTCTTGACCGTTGCATCAAAGACAGGTTCATACTGACCCGATGTAGGATTCTTTTCCCAGCCGTCAAAGGCATAAGTAGAATCCTTGTCTTCATCCTTGGTCGGGAGCGCAATGGGCGGCACATGACCCGCAAGAGCATCATTAATCTTTTCGTTAATCACGGAATCAGAATCATCGTCACCCACAATCACATGGAGCGTATCGCCGGCATCATTGTAAGCAACAACAATTTCCGGAGGTGTAATCGTCAAGGATCCATCAGTCACGTCAAAGGTCACGTCGAAGTTATTGTTCTTGTTCGTGAACATTGCACTCGTGAGACCCATAGCGTAAGTACCGCTCTTGGTCTTTTGGATCACAGATTCGCCACCGAAGACGATGTCGCTCGCTGAATACATTGCGTTGTTAATAGAGGCATCGTAGCCAGACACAACTTGCTGAGAACCGTTATAGGCATAAGTACCCGTGCGGCCCACAATAGAAACCGTCACCGGAGACTTCGTAACAGTAAGATCACCCTTGACCTCAGCAAGCGTGTAGTTCGTGCTTACATCGGTTCCTTCTTTCAGTTCATAAGTGAACGTATTTGCGCTTGTTCCAGCAACCGTCTGGGAGCCCGTTACCGTAAAGTAGGCACCTTCATTAGGAGCAAAGCCGTCGCCACCCACCGTCACCGTCGGGGCGGTAAGAGCCGTACCATCGTACACCTTACTTGCGTCTGCAGACGTCAATGTCACATTACGCTTTTTAACCGTAAGATTGCCCTTGGTTACATTCACTTCGTAATTCATGTTCGCAGTATAACTTGCCGAAATCGCTTTCGGATAAGAGCCGGCATTCTTTACATTCGCATTCGAACGGTAATACTTGATGACGCCCAAGTCATCCGGATTGACAAGGCCCGTAACCTCGCCGGTAAACTCAGGATCCGCATCACCATAAAGTTTCTCAGCAGCACTTACCTTAATGGTAACGGCAGCCTTTGTCACGGTCAGAATTCCAAGATTTTCTACAATCTGGTAGTTTCCTTGCTTGGCAGTTGCATCCCATTGAATATCGTATGTATTCTTAGAAGAACCGACCATCTTCTGGCTACCCGTCGCCACCACTGTCGCCGTTTCACCATTGACAAAAACTGCTGTTACACCAGCTGTGAGCGGATTTCCATCATAAGCCTTTGAATCAGAAGCCGTCGTAATCGTCAGCGGAGCCTTAGTCACAGACAAGAAACAGTCAACCTTATTTACCTTGTACAAATCCGTGACATTTGTCGTCCCATTCATGATCTTATAAGATTTTACTGAGCTGGTCACAGTACCAACATCTGTAATGGAGTTTGTAAATTCGACATCAACAACCTGGTCGTCAGCACCCAAATTTCCTGACGTTGTAAAAGTCGCCGACAACGGAGTACCATCATACACCTTCGAGTCACCGACAGCAACAATCGTCACAACAGGCGATGCAGTAATCATCAGCTTTGCCGTTTTTTCTTGAGTCTTTTTATAGTTCGGGTTGGTCGCAACAACTTTAATCGTATGGTCCCCCACTCCCGAAGCAACGAGAGAACTCAACTTATCCGTCCATTCGCCACCATCCATCTGATACATGAAAGTCGTTCCCGGAGCATCACTAGAAGCCCCATGCGTCATAGAATGCGGAGCTCCATCATCCGTCACATATTCGTCAGCAAAAACGACCTCAAAATTACCATTACTCTTTTCTACAACAAATTTCTTGGCAGGCGGAGCAATACTGCCTATGGTATAGTTCGCCGTCACGCCATTGCCGTCAGCATCCAAGATTTTCACTTCTGCAGGATCCGTCATAACCGGGTCATAATTATCGCCCGCATCAAGCACATCTACGGTATAGCCTACATTGTGCGTATGACCCTTAGTCAAGTCACTAGTCTTGGACTTGCCTTCAACATGGATAGAGTCTCCCGTATATGTTTTCGACGGAATGTTATCCGTAGTAAAGTTGACCAATTTCGGGCTTACACTGATAGATCCACCATCAACAAAAGTAACATCGAACGCACTGGTTACAGTATCTCCCGTCGTCTTGTTCACAATCGCAAAGCTTACGATATTCGCATCAATCGGACCGTCAAAGACATTCTTGATAGAATCCGTCACAACAACAGTCTTATAATCGCTACCAAGACTACCATTCGTCACCGATACAGTATATTTAGCGCCGCAGTTCTTGCCGTTGTACTCGCAAGAATTGTCTTGGAGCGTAACAGTAACCTTAGTCTGACTCCATTTGGCATACAGCTTCACGTCTCCATAAGGAGCCTTGATTTCCACTTTGGTAACCTTTTTGCCACCCACTTCAGCATCATACCAACCTTCGAACTTATAGCCAACCTTTGTCGGGTTCTTCAAGACAACATCTGAAGAATCCATCGTGTACGTGGTATCGTTATCCACATGATTCACGCCACCATCCAATTCATAGATAATCTTATAAACAGTCTTTTCCCAATGCGGGAAAAGAGTCACGTTCTTATTTTCTGTATAAAGTGCATTCAGTTCATAGGCCTTATCTCCGTTATCAACAGTAGACCAGCCATCTTGTTCATAACCAGCTCTCTTATACACAGCTCCCAACAAGGCAATATCTTCGCCATATTTCTTTACCACAGGAGCAACGTTATTCGCGCCTTCTTCACCAGCCTGATAATTGATGGTATATTCCTTGGTTCTCCAATAAGCATAAAGCGTTACATCGCCGAAAGATCCCTTCGTAATCTGAAGAGCCTGATTCGTAAAGGCACCATCATAGAACCAGCCCTTGAATTCAAGTGTATCGTTAGCGATTGTCGGAGTTTTCAGCAGAACCGTTTCCGATTCTATGGTATAGTTAATGGGATTTGCCCCATTATCCGTTCCACCATTCAAGTTATAAGTAAGGGAATAAAGAACAGGGACCCATTTCGCAAACAAGGTAATTTCTGAAGTAACAGGAGTCTGGAAATTATACGAATTCGTGCACGCCGCCTCGACAAACCAACCTTTAAACTGATAACCATTTGCAACAGGTTCCTCGGGAGCCGTCGCACGTTCTTCTTCGTATATGACTTGATCGGCAGGAGCAGTACCATGTCCCTGCACATCGAACTTCACCTTAAACTGCGGAGCAGGGCTCCAGCGAGCATAGAACGTCGCATCCTTTGTTGCCACACCCAAGTTTTCAAGGGCAAGGCCATTTTCAGAATCGGACCACCCTGCAAAATAATATTTATTGTTTCCCACTTTATAAACAGACGGCAGCTGTTCTGCGGTAAAGCCAGCAGTCGTAATGGTGCTATCCTTTACAACCTTCTTGGTATATTTTGCCGCACCATCACCATTGTTAAGATCAAACGTAATCGTATAAAGAACAACATCTTTCCATACAGCATACACCTTCTTTACGCCATAAACAACACCCAGATTCTCAGGGGCGCTGGCAGTCGGGCTTAATGCCCAACCAACAAAAGACTTAGTACTGTCATAAGTCGGTGTTGAGATTTCATCGGCCGTCAACGGAGTATTGAATTTAAGTTCTTTAGTAGTCTTGGAACCAGGAGCGAAAGAGCCTCCATTGGCATCGAAGGTTATCAAGAATACCGTTTCAGCATTCGAGTTATCTTCTTTTTTAGAAACACCGGTGATAGCAATATTTTCCTGATTAGTCCAAAGGCCCGTAGAATCGGAGCATGTTTTTGTCGTAGCGTCCCACGTATGTTTATTCAGCAAGCATGCATTTTCTTCTGTATTGACGTTGTTAAATCCCTTGGGGTCGCCAACAACATTCACATACACATCGAGAGACCCAACCCAAATATCATTGTTCAAAGCATCGGTATCGTAATAGCAATTCGACAGAGTAATCGTAATCGATTGCGCTTTTGACGTATCCCTGTTGTTTACGATTCGGCCTGCTATAGCCCCTTGCGCACCAATTTCATCCGGATGAGCTTCCAAGTTGTCGCCATCATAGACGCTACTCGATATCGTCACGCCACCACGAATCACACCCGAAATACCACCGACATAAACATCTCGGCCGGACGCTTCAATTGAAGCCGTGCTCAAGGCATTGCTTACCGTCTTGCCATCGGTCATGGCACCCAAAATACCGCCAGCACCAACATCTCGACCATTCGTGACGATTTTTCCCGAAGTATAGCAGGTATCAATGGTTCCGCCGGTCATCCAACCGACAATGGGACCCACGCTAACCTGGTGCGGGTTTGCCCAGTAATCATTTTTACCGGTCGCATAAATAGTCACCCCATCAAGAATCAGATTCCTTACTGTACCGCTACCGATCACGCCGAACAAGCCCACATTCTGACAATAGGAAGGATTGCCATGCACTACATCGAAAACCTGCATGACAAATTCTTTACTGTCGACCTTTAGATTCTTAATGGTAATACCATTTCCCAAGAACGTGCCCGTATACTTCGCGGTACCATTACCGGCTGCAATCGGAGTAAACGGCTTATTGTTCATATCCAAGTATTCCGCCGTTATCTTGGCATTCAATTCTACATTGACCGTAAAGTCCCACGCAGATCTCAAATACCCTGTATAAGGTCCCTTATTCCACAAGGCTTTTTTAGCAGGATCCAGATAGTAAGATTCCGGATCCTGTCGAATTGCCTTCATCAAGTTGATAGCCGAATCCTTGAACGCACGAGTTCTATATTCTGCTTTGGAGGTGTCGGCCTCAATGAGGCTTATCAACCTCTGCCATTTTGCTTCAAGCACATAATTATTCACCGTATCGGAAAACCACGCCAGATTTGCCGCAGAATCGATCAAGAAATATTCCTTGCCATCAATCGTCTGCTTCTTTGCCGGAGTCTTGGTCGTACCATCCCAGACATCTGCCCACGCAGATTGAATACCCACCATAAAAATAAGCAGGGCGAGCAACTTTCCAAGAGAAATCTTACCTGTATCCATAGACATCCTCTTATACGATCATCTTTCCGTTCCACAAAAACAAGGAAAACCCTTGAGATTCCTTCTTGCTGTAAAACTAATTATTTTTTTTTACAAATTCCATTTTTTTAATATTTTTTTGCACAATGGCTATTTTTTACTTATTTTATGTATCTGAAACCCCATTTATGGGAGCTAAAGCATTATTATGACCATTATTCGCAAAATTTTGACTATTAGCAGTGTTCTTGCTGTTCTCGGGTTTGCCCAGGGATCTCCTGAACCGCCCCCTGACGATTGGGACACCACCACCGATTCTACCGCTACGGCCAACCAGCCGCAGACCGCCGCCGTGCAAGATTCTACGGTCAAAGCAGCAGACACATCTGCAGCCGTCGTTGCTGACAGCACAAAGCCAGCCGACACCGCCAAGGTAGCCGCCGCTCCGGCTGATTCTGCCAAGGCAGACACGACTGCCGCCGATAGTGCCGCACCGAAGAAGCCTCGCAACAAGATTACCTATGCCGATTACCAGAAAAGAGTCATCAAAGCCGCCAAAAAGCGTTCTAGGACTTTGCATCATGGCCTAAGCCTTGTCAGCGCCAACTACCACGACAAGAACTACTGGCACACGAACCACGATGCCGACTGGGGCATGGGTATGGGCATGTACTACTTCTACAGACGCTATATCGGCAACTACCTAGGATTCCAGGGCAGATTGGGCGCCCTCTACCGCTACTCCCGCTGGAGCTTCGATGTAGGCGAAGAGGACGGACAGCTTTCTTCTGGCGAAGAGTACACGCTGGTTCATAGCCTGGACCGCAAATACTACAACTTCTCGGCAGACATGCCTCTCACCGGAAAAGTGGGTTACCACGTCAAGGGTACAACCACCTTCCTTTTCGCAAGCTTGACTTTTGGACTGACCAAGCCCATTTACGAAATGACCGATACCGAGAACTGGCTCGACATCAAAACCAATGACAAGAAGCTCAAGGCCGACCTGGACTTGATCGACAAAGCCGGTCAGAGCCCGTTCCCCCTTTACGAAAGCCACCAGACCAACAAGTTCTTCTATATGGACGACTGGGAAACCAGTGGCTGGATTGGTCTGGGCATCGAAAGCAGACTGGTCTCGTTTGAAGTCCAGATGTTTGCCTTCGGTGGCGCATCGCAGAATGCAAACCACAGATATTATCACATCGGACACGACAGCAATCCTACCTGGCGTATGTTCCTGGACTTTAGCATAAAGTAATGAGGTAAGATTATGAATCAGAAAAGCTTTATGTTGAAACTCGTTTCTATTCCGCTGATTTCTTTGACCGCGTTCTGCTTTACGGCATGCGGAGACAATTCTATTGAAGTCGAAAACGAAAAACAGGCAAACTTCTCGATCGACTTCGATGCAGCATTGGACACTCTTGAAAGCCGTCGCGACAACATGGACTATTACAATTGCTACGAGAAGACCAAGCGCGTCGTCTACAATTATAAGGTACGTTGCGACAACTTTATCGACAAGTTCCGTGACAGCGACACCGACTCCGTCTTGAGCCTCGAAACCGTCATCAGAATGGTGAAGGACAACGAGAGCTACAACGACAAGGGCAGCTTCATCGGCACCAACAACGACCCGGCAATCAATTACCTGCAGGTCACGAAAATGCTGAGCATCACGCTTACCAGCTATAAGCAGACCGCAGATTCCATCAGTAAAACCGAAAAAATTGGCGACCCGCAAGTCAGGTTCCTGGTGAAGTCCTATATCGATTCCGAACCCTCGGAATACGATCCGCTTTCGGCTACCGCCTTGGATACGCTGAACCTCAAGAGTTGGAAGGGCGAAAAGAAAGTCGCCATCCAGATTCCTCGCGGCATAGACGCCATCGACATTTGCCCCGTACTCAGGGACAAGAACGAACATGACGCCTACTACGACGACGAAGACCTACTGAACGATTCGGACTGCATTTCTGTCACGAACCTGGGATTCTTCAAGGAAAACAACGTCAAGCCCCAGACGACAAAGGGCGAAAAAGCCACTATCACCTGGGAATGGTTCATGTACTCGATAAAATAGTCTAGTTGCCCTGAGCCGGCTGGCGTGCGGCTTCACGCATACGCTTGCGGGCGCGGGACCCAGGACGGTTACGGCCGATGGTTCGGCGCCCTTCCTGCGGATTCGCTTGTTGAACGCCTTCGCTCTTTGGAGCGGGGCGTTTTTCGTTTTGCGGATTATTCTGCGGGCGGTTTTGCTGCGGGCGATTCTTTCCGTGACCGTGCTTGGCCTGATTATTGTTTTCTGCCTTCTGGCCGCCCTGACGGTTATTATCATGGCGATTACCGCGGTTATTGTCGCGGCGCGGGAATCCACGGCCGCGGGCGTTGCGCATTTCGCTTTCGGGAGTTTCCTTTTGCTGGGGCGGGAGCTTTTCGTAAATTGCCTTGTCACCTTCGGGAATGCTGATGCGAGTCAGCTTCTCGATGGCGCGCAAATCTTGTTCTTCATCAGGGGCGCAGAACGAAATGGCGATACCGTCTTTGCCGGCGCGGGCGGTACGGCCGATGCGGTGCACGAATGTTTCCGGGACATCGGGCAAGTCGTAATTGAATACGTGCGACACGTCATCCACATCGATACCGCGGGCGGCAATGTCGGTTGCCACGAGTACGCGAATCTGTTCGCACTTAAAATTGCCTAAAGCTTGTTGTCTGCGGTTCTGGCTCTTGTTACCGTGAATAGCGGCGCACTTGATGCCCGCCTTTTCGAGCACGCGCGTAATCTTGTCGGCGCCGTGCTTGGTGCGGCTAAAGACCAGCACCTTTTTCATTTCGGGGTGAGCGAGCAGCAGTTCCTTGAGGAGCGCGCCTTTGCGGCGCTTGTCGATGCGGTAGAGTTCCTGATGAATGCGCTCGATCGGAGTGCTCTGCGGCGCCACCTCCACCCTCACCGGGTTCGGGCGCAGGATTGTCGCGGCAAGCTTTGTAATGTCTTCGGGCATGGTCGCGCTGAAGAACAGATTCTGGCGATTCTGCGGCAGCAGCGCCACCACCTTGCGGATATCGTGAATGAATCCCATGTCGAGCATGCGATCGGCTTCATCAAGTACGAAGAATTCAAGCGCCTTCAGAGACACTGCTTTCTGGTTGATCAAATCGAGCAGGCGCCCCGGAGTTGCAACAAGAACATCTACGCCGCGAATCAGGTTACGCTTCTGACTCACGTCACTCACACCGCCAAAAATGCAGGCGGTCGAAATGGCCGTAAATTGGGCGTACTGCTTAAAGCATTCTTCCACCTGAATGGCAAGCTCACGCGTAGGCAAAAGAATCAACGCGCGGCAAGTCTTAGGCGCACGGAACTTTCCGGAATCCAGCAACAGCTGTAGAATCGGAAGTGCAAAAGCCGCCGTCTTCCCCGTACCCGTCTGTGCGATTCCCAGCAGATCACGCCCCTCCAAGAGACTCGGAATCGACTGTTCCTGAATCGGAGTGGGTTGTTCGTAACCGACAGCGCGAATAGCACGCTGCAAGGGATTTGCTAGGGGAAGTTCTGAAAAAAGCATATTAGTGCCAAATGTAGAAAAAGGGAATCCCTTTTTATAAGGATTCCCTTTTTTCGAGAGAGGTTTTGGTAAAATGGATTAAAGCTTAACCTTGAAGGACTTGCCGCCCACCTTGACGATGTACACGCCCTTGGCGCCGGTATAGACCTTCTGCACGGCACCGAGACCGCGAGTGGTACGCACCTGATGGCCGAGGCTGTTGAACACGGTAATGTTCATGCCCTTAGCGCCACCGACCACGATGTAGTTGTCAGAGGATCTGTAGACGGAGAGACCGAAGTCATTCTGAAGTTCGTTAGCAATAGCCATGCCATGGCAAGAAGCATCAAACGGATTGACATTGCAATCCACTTCGCCCTTGCTAGAAGAGGACTTCGGACCCCACGGATTCGTAGAAGAAGAGCTCTTGGCTTCGCTAGAAGAAGACTGCGGCGGTTCTGCGCTAGAAGAAGATTCCGGAGAAGGACCAGAGCCTTCACCAGCGATAACAATGTCGCCTGCATTCGGGACTGCGTCGAAGTATACGTAGCCACCCTCAACCTTGGCTTCGAGCTTGGCACCAGCCTGCGTCACATTGGCAGTGGAGCCGCTGTACTTGACTTTCAGGGTGAGCGGGTAGTCGTAATCGGAAACGTTGTCCTTAATGCTGTGAGTCAGCTTAACCGTTGTGGAACTGCCGCTGTTAGAAACTTCAACCTTGGAGGCCTTGCGTTCCTTGATATACATGGCGACATGGCCCATCGGAGCCACCCAAATGTCCTTGTCATTCTGCTGGGCCCACTTGAGACCGTCTTCAATGGCGCTGAGCGGCGTGGGCGAGTAGGTGGCGGAACCGTTGTTCTTGTTCTCGAAACCGTGGGTAAGGAACGAAATCCAGCCGCCCTGCTGTACGGCCTTCTGCATGTTGCCCTTGAAATCGTTCGTGCCGGTGGATCCAGTCATGATGGCGGATGCCATTGCCCAGTCGCTAGGACCGTCCTTGCCCATCATGTCGGGCTGGCTCTGCCAGGAACCGTTACAGATACGGCCAATGACGTAGTTCTGCAGCACGGCGCTCTTGTTCGGCACATTGCAGTTCGGATAGGCGACCGTGATGATGCCGTACTTCTGCTGGATCTTGCCTGCGATAGCCTGCTTCGAAGAAGCTTCTTCGCCGCTCATGTTCTGGCCGTGGGTGTTGCTGTGGCTTGCGATTTCATGACCGTTCTTGGCCATGTTGCCGAAACCGCTCCAGTCGGGGTTCCAGTTCACCACCACGTTGAATGTGGCTTTGTAGCCGTACTTGTCGAACAACGGACCGCCGTCGCTCACGTGGCTCGGAGCGCCATCGTCAAACGTGAAAGACGCTGCGCCCTTGCGGAAGCCTGCCCAAGTGGCAATTTCAGCATCCTGAGCAAAAACCATGGAAGAACCCATGGCAATCAGCGCAGCAATAGAAATCTTTTTGTAATTCATACACTCACACCCTTTTTAGTGATTGATTTTAATGTTTTACCCCGTTATAATATATATATGGGCTAAATCAATCGCAATAATAGGGCGAGAGTATCCGTTGTTAGCAAAAACAACGAATGTAAACGTTCGGAAACATTTTTTTGCTAGCCGAGTTTCTGGAGGAAATCCATGAACAGGTAGAGGGCGGGGGCTGCGAGGTAGAAGGAATCGCAGCGGTCGAGCACGCCTCCGTGGCCGACAAACAGGTTGCCGGAATCCTTGGTACCGCTCCAGCGCTTCAGGGCTGACATCAGGAGGTCGCCCACCTGACCGGCCACCGTCAAGAGCAAGCCGATAACGATAGCAGAACCCCAGTTGATTTCGGCACCGAAAACGGAGAGTGCCGAGCTGCACTTGGCCCAATAAGTCACCCAAGCAATCGTCGCAATGGAACCCGCGACAGAACCTTCCCAGGTCTTTTTCGGGCTAATGCTCGGTGCAAACGGATGGCGACCGAAAGGACCCTTGCCAGCGGCGAATTTACCGAAGAAATAGGCGACGGTATCGCAAAGCCAGCACGAAGTCATGACTAAAATGAACGGATAGCAATGTTCAAAGCCCTGGCCGTTGCCCATCATCATCACGTTCATGCCACCCCAGAGGCCCACATAGAGCGGGGCACCCAGCTGCATCACAAGCCACGGGAACAGGTGATCAATTTCAACCTTGGCATACGCCAAGCCAATGTAAATCGCAAAAATCACGAGGAAGGTCATGCCCACCACATACGGCACGGCAGGCATTCCAAAATAGCCACCCTTGGAAAGCGCCCAAGCGAGCGTCAGGGCCAAGGAAGCGGCGAACGAAAGGTAACGAGTATCGGGACCCTTGTACATTTTGCAAGCCATGCCGGCCCATTCCCAGGCGCCGACACCGGCCAAAAAGCACATCAGTCCAATACGGCTGTAGTCGCTGAACCACAGCAAAAAGAACACGATAGGAATGGCGACAACCGCCGTAATTACACGCTGCGCAAGATTACTCATGCAACACCTTTCCAAAACGTCTTTCTCGAGTATTAAAGAACTCGACAGCCTTCATGAATTCTTCCTTGGTAAAGTCGGGCCACAGCGTATCCGTTACGTAGAATTCGCTGTAGGCAGCCTGCCACAGCAGGTAATTCGAAAGCCTGAATTCTCCCCCAGTACGAATCACGAGATCCGGATCGGGAGCTCCTTTTAAATACAAATTCTTAGCGAAGAGCGTCTCGTCGATATCTTCGGCCTTGATTGCGCCCGATGCGACTTGAGCGGCAATGGAGCGAGCGGCCTCGACAATTTCTTGCCTGCCACCATAAGAGATAGCGAGGTTCAGCTGCATGCCCGTATTGTTCGCCGTCTTATCGATAGCGGACTGCAAGCTTGCGCGCGGCTTTTCGGGCAGACGGTTCATGTTTCCAATCACCGTAAGCTTTACATTTTTCTCCATAAGGTCGGGGATTTCCTTGACCACCATTTCAATCAGGAGGTTCATCAGGTAATCCACTTCCTTGCTGGGCCTGCCCCAGTTTTCAGAACTGAACACATACAAAGTCATGTGTTCGAGCTTCAGGTTCACGCCCACTTCGACGGCGTCAATCGTCGCCTGGGTTCCCTTACGATGACCCAGGAAACGTTCAAGACCGCGGCTACGAGCCCAACGCCCGTTGCCATCCATGATAATCGCTACATGTCTAAGCTGATTTGCCACGCAAACCCCGGACTACACCTTGAGGATGTCTGCTTCCTTTTCAGCGAGGAGGCTGTCGATCTGGGCAATAGCCTTGTCGGTAGCCTTCTGGATTTCGTCCTGCTGTTTCTTGACTTCGTCTTCGGGCAGTTCCTTGTTCTTCTTGAGGGCGTCGTTAGCATCGCGGCGGATATTGCGGATTGCCACACGACCTTCTTCGGCATGCTTGCGTGCAATCTTTGCGAGTTCCTGACGGCGTTCCGTGGTAAGAATCGGAAGGCTCACGCGAATGCAGTTGCCGTCCTTCATCGGGGTAAGGCCGATGTTTGCAGCAAGGATAGCCTTTTCAATCGGGTCGACCATGGTCTTTTCCCACGGGGACACAAGCAGCATGCGCGGTTCGGGCACAGAAACCTTAGCCACCTGGGAAATCGGAGTCGGCGTACCGTAGTAGTCGATGCGCACGTCGTTCAGGATAGCGGGGCTAGCCTGGCCTGCGCGGATCTTCGAGAATTCACGTTCGGTGGCCTCAATGGCCTTGTTCATTTTATCAGAATAATCTGCCATAATTTTTTGCGTGTTAAAAGGTTTTACTTACCAGTTACTAGTTGCGAAATATAGATAATTGAAAATGTAGGCGTAAAATAAGTAGTGTTTTTGTAAGAGAAAATTCTAAATTTGCCATCATGCCTACTAAAAAGCCCAAAGTTTTCGTTGTCCACTTAGGATGTGCCAAGAACCAGGTCGATGCAGAAAACCTGGTCGGCGAGATGTTGCACGCCGGCTTTACCACCTGCGACACAGCCGCCAAGGCAGACTACATCCTGGTAAACACTTGTGGATTCATCGAAGCTGCCAAGGAAGAATCCATCAACGCGATTCTCGCACAAATTAACGGCAAAAAGCCCAAGCAGAAACTGATCGTTTCAGGTTGCCTTTCGGGTCGCTACGGAGACGAACTCGTAAAGGAGCTCCCGGAAGTCGATTACTGGGTAGGCACCTACAAACCGGGCGAACTTTTGAAGAAGATGGGCATTGTTGCCCCCGCCACTTGCGACGCCGAGAACATGGCCCGCATGAACCTGGGCGGATTCAAACACCACGCCTACCTGAAGATTGCCGAAGGCTGCAACCGCCGTTGCGCCTACTGTGCCATTCCGCTCATTCGCGGCAAGCAGGTTTCCCGCAGCATCGAAGACATCGTTGAAGAAGCCAAGGAACTTGAAAAGCAGGGCGTTCAGGAAATCACGCTCATCGCTCAAGACACGACTTACTTTGGTCGCGAAAAGGGCAAGAAGGGCGGCACGCTCGCCCAGCTTTTAAAGGCGATTCTTGACAACACGAGCATTCCGTGGATTCGCACGCTTTACTGGTACCCGATGTTCGTGGACGACGAACTTCTGGACCTGATGGCAAACGAACCGCGCCTTGTGAAATACGTGGACATGCCGATTCAGCATGCGAGCGACAACGTGCTCAAGAACATGAAGCGCAACTACCGCAAGAAAGAACTTGTCGATATTCTGCACAAGATTCGCGAGCGCATTCCGGGGGTAACGCTTCGCACCACGGTACTTGTCGGATTCCCCGGCGAAACCCACGAAGACTTTGAAGAACTGATGGAACTCTTGGAAGACATCCAGTTCGATCACTTGGGCGGATTCGTATTCAGCCCCGAAGAAGGCACGCCCGTGATGGAGATGGACTTGCCTGCAGTCGACGAAAGCGAAGCCCGCGCAAGGCTCGATGCCGTGAACGATTTGCAAGAAGAACTCGACGCCGAACACGCCGAGGCGATGATCGGCAAGACCGTTCGCATTATCATTGACCAAGTCGCCGAAGAAAGCGAATACCACTTCTATGGACGCACCGAAGGCAACTCCATGGAAAACGACGATATCGTGAAGGTGCTTGAAGGCGATGCCGACGTAGGCGAATTCCGCGACGCGCTCGTGGTAGACGCCGAGCCGCATGAGTTGATAGTTAAGTTGGTTTAATTTACTATCTTTGATTCGCTCGCCCTTGTAGCTCAGTTGGATAGAGTGTCAGCCTCCGAAGTTGAAGGTCATGCGTTCGAATCGCATCAAGGGTATGAAAAAAAGCTCCCAATAGGGAGCTTTTTTTAAATGCAGATTCCGCACCAAGTGCGGAATGACATCAGGACTTAGCGACCGGCAACGCCAGAGCGGGCTCTTGCCTTTTCACGTTCGCGGCGACGCTTTTCGGTGTCATCCGGGAAGAGTTCCGGCAGGGCGTAACCGACAGCGATACCGAATACGATACCCGTCTTGCTCATGCCCTTCGGATCCACCACGCGGGAACCCCATTCGCCATCATCCCAAATGTACTGGGTATTTCCTTCCAAGTCTGTCATCGGGGTTTCTAGCTTACGGAAGCTCGGGTTATCCGTTTCTGCGTCACCCGTTCCGTTGTCCTTATTGTATCTAACCGGAGTCTTGGCCAGCTTCGGAGCATAGTACATACCGATAGAGAACTGCAAGTAGTACCATTCATTGGTCAAGTAGGTAATAAGGGCATCAAACTGGAAGCCGTCCACCTTGATCAAGGCACGGACCTTGCTTTCATCGGGGATGATATCGTGGTCAAAGTAGACCGTACCATAAGAAACAGACAAGCCCAAATGGAGCGGGTTCTTGGGGAACAGGTAGTAGTTCAAACCGACCTTGTAACCCGTACCGCCTTCAAGTTCCCATTCGTCGAAGTCGTTATCGGTGCCCTTGGGCAAGAAGCCGAAAGAACCGTACAGAGACAAATGGAACGGCAAAATGTATTCGACACCGGCACCGATGCCCATACCCATACCGGTTTCACCCATAATCGGGTAACGGGAACCCATACCGATCTGGAAAATCAAGCGGTTACGGAGCCAGTCACGACGGCGTTCAGAGTTTGCATATTCATCCTGACGCTGTTCTTCTTCAAACTTCTTGCGTTCGGCCATTTCACGGCGCTGGGCAGAGTTAATACCGACGTCATAGACTTCTTCCTCTTCTTCTTCATCGCCGGTAGCCATAGTAGCACGCGGAGCAGCCTCCCCCTCATCTTCTTGAGCAGAAGCAGGGGCGGACACGAAGCCTTCGTCGTCCTCGTCGAAGTCGTCTTGAGCCCAAGACATGAAGGCGGTTAAGCATAAAGACAAAAGTACTTTCTTAAACATGAAAAAGCCTCAGATTATATAATCGCATTTGCGAATATAACTTTTAAGTGCGCAAATCGCACGCAACTTAATGTAAAAAAAGCAAAAAACACGCTTTTCAAAGGGTATTTTTGCACAAAATTGCCAAAACGCCCCATTATTTGGCCTCAAGCAATTTCGCCTTGATAGAACCCAGCGCGATTTCACATTCCATAAGGACCGGAATGCGGCGTTCGTCATCGGTCAACCAGATGAAAATGCGGCCCTTGGACACGAAAATTCCGTCACCATCCAGCACGGGTTCCACCTTGATACAGGGGACTTCGCCAAGGACGCTTTTGACCGTTTCGCGACCATGCACAATGACCTTAAGTTCGTAACGCTTTTTGCCGCTCACCGCCGAAAAACGGGAGGTCTCGCCCACCTTGAGCGGGAGTGTACGCACCAGGTAGAACGCCGACATGATGCTGTGTTCTGCGCCCTGGATTGTGACAGCCGTATCGGCAGAACGCTTGACCTTGCGAGTCTTCATGTCAGTGAATACCGTGTCCGAAAGCCAGGCCTTTTCGCCCTTGCGGTCAAAGCGGATCACCGAGGTATTGTGGAACGTGCCCTCATGCAAGCGCTTGCGGAACACTTCGGTCATGAGCCCCTTGTTGCGCACGCGAGTGTAGACCGTATCGTTAACCGGATAGATTTTATTGATTGTCTTGTTGCCCGTCGCATACGTCAAGAACTCAGTCTTGCCATCTAAAGTCGGGCGAACTTCAAGCGTTGCAGAACCTGCCGTAATGAAACCCCAACCGAGGCTGAAAGTCAGCTTTTCGCCTTTCATCCATGGGGCATCCACTTCGGGCAAGTTCGGTTCGCTCGCGAAACATACAGCAACAAAGACCGCCACAAGTGCGGCGATCTTGAAGCTGAACTTTGTACTATTCCTAACCACTCTCAATTAGCCTTCGATGTCTCCGAGGCCCTTGCGGTAAGCGACGAGCTTTTCGCGGACGCTTGCATCAGAAAGGGCGACGATGTGGACGGCGAGGAAACCGGCATTCTTGCCGTTGCCGATGCCGACCGTGGCCACCGGGATTCCCGGGGGCATCTGCACGATAGAGTGCAGAGCATCGACGCCGTTGAGCGGGCCGCCGGCGCAGGGCAGACCGATAACGGGAAGGATGGTGTGCCCTGCGAGCACGCCCGGAAGGGCTGCAGCGAGGCCTGCAACACCGATGAGGACCTGGAGGCCTCGCCCGGCGGCTTCGCGAGCATACTTCGCGGTCGCATTCGGGGTGCGGTGTGCAGAGAGGATGTTGTATTCCCACACGATGCCGAAGCTGTCGAGCACGGCGGTGATCTTGTCTACAGTTTCCTGGTCGGACTTGCTACCCGCAACGATACCGACCTTTGCATTCGGAACTTCATTAATCTGCATATTTACTTCCTACTGTCTACTTTCTACTGCCTACTTGTTCGCGAGTCTTGCAAGGCCCTTCTTGCCGATGTCCTTGCGGTAGAACTTGCCTTCAAACTGAACCTTTTCGCAAGCGGCGTAAGCGATGTCCAAGGCTTCCTGGAGCGTTGCACCGTGACCGACCACGCCGAACACGCGACCGCCGTTAGTCACCAACTTGCCGTCCACCATCTTGGTACCGGCATGGAGCACCTGGGCGCCGTTCTTTTCGGCTTCTTCGATACCCGTGACAACCTTGCCCTTTTCGTAGGAGCCCGGATAGCCCGCGCTTGCAAGCACGACAATTGCGGAGCTGCCCTTCGGAGCCTTCGGGGCACCGAGTTTCGCGAGTTCGCCCTTTTCGGCAGCGTCGAACAAGGCGAGCACGTCACCATCGTAGAGCGGGAGCACAATCTGGCATTCGGGGTCGCCGAGGCGGCAGTTGTATTCCACGACCTTCGGGCCCTTGCTCGTGACCATGATGCCCACGTAAAGCACGCCCGTGTAGGGCTTGCCTTCGGCAGCCATACCCTTGAGGGTCGGTTCGATAATCTTTGCCTTGACTTCGTCGAGGAGAGCATCGGTGACGACCGGAGCCGGGCTGTAGGCGCCCATTCCGCCGGTGTTCGGGCCCTTGTCGTCGTCAAAGACGCGCTTGTGGTCCTGGGCAGAGGAGAGAATCACGTAGTCCTTGCCGTCGCAAACCACGAAGATGGAGGCTTCTTCGCCATCCATGAATTCTTCGATCACCACCGTCTTGCCGGATTCGCCGAAGACGGCCTTGTCGCCGAGCATTTCTTCAACAGCGTCGTTCGCTTCCTTGTCAGTCATGCAGACGATGGCGCCCTTGCCCGCTGCGAGGCCCGACGCCTTCACCACGATTGGAGCCGGGTGTTCGGCAAGGAACTTCTTCGCGGAGGCGAGATCGGTGAAGGTCTCGAAGGCTGCCGTCGGCACGTTGTACTTCTTCATGATATCCTTACTGAAGGCCTTGGAGCCTTCGAGCGCGGCAGCAGCCGCAGTCGGGCCGAAAGCGCGGAGCCCGCGACGGCGGAATTCATCCACCACGCCAGCGACGAGCGGGATTTCAGGGCCGATAATCGCGAGGTCGATCTTTTCGGCAACGGCGAGGTCGGCGATTGCCTTCGGGTCGGCCACATCCACCGGCACGCACTTGCCGAGGTTAGCCATGCCCGGGTTGCCCGGAGCGCACACGAGAGTGTCGCACAGCGGCGACTTCTTGACTGCAAGAGCGATGGCATGTTCGCGACCACCGCTACCAACGACGAGAATATTCATAAGCGAGTCCTTATCTGTTTCGGGGAATAATGTAGAAAATTTAAGCCTTTGGCGGCGCGGATTTGTTCTTTTCTCAACCAATTCACTCGCTAAACAGCATAAAAAAGATATATTCAGAAAGTAAATCTCATAAGAGTTCTTTATGAGCCAAGGGGAAACTTAAAGTAAAATGCAACAAGTAAATAGTCTTGCCGAATTTATAAAAATACGTGAACTCGAAGCGCAATTACAAAGCGTAAGTCTTTGTAACGAAAAATGGGAGTTTTTCTTTGATGAAACAGGTAATTGCAGAAAATTTCGATTAGCGAAAGGAGGTTCATTTAACAATACAAATGCTCTGTCCCATTACTTCATTTTGGGAGGCCTAGCATTTGACTCAAAAGAAGACGCCCAGAGTTGCAACCCGCAATCATTCATCAATTCCTTGCATCTTGGAACCAATTTTTCAGAACTAAAATCAAACATGTTGTGCCCTGCTGATTGGGCCTTTGAAAACTTTATTAAGCATGATAGAGTATCAAAGCTAATCAGCTGGATATACAACTCAAAAGCATGTATTCATTATTCCGTCGAAAACAACCTATACTTCGCTTTAGTTGATATAGTTGATTCTTTGAATTTAAAAGCGATGTACGAATATCATTTACTACTAAAAGATGCTCTATACAGGGCAGCGAAACAACATCTTGATGAATTTGCTGAATTTTTGTCAAATTATGATTTTCCAGACATTTCTAAAACGGAACTGTTTTGGAAGAACTTAACCTATCTTCTTGACGACTTTGCTCAAAATGATAGCATTCTTGCAAATGACTCCTGGTTTACCATATTAAGGTCTATGGTTAGAGATAACGCAAGACATCCTGCACAACAAGAGAATACTTTAATTACGAATAACGAGAAATATGAATTGCAAGACTCTTACCTTCCATTCTATCAAAGGCATTGCTACACATTTCTTTACTCTTACCACAATTTCGACGAGGAAAAAACAATCATTTCCCAAATGAAATTGTTCCCTTTTGAGAACTACCAGTTTCTTGACTCAAAAAACGAGCCACTGATACAAGTTTCCGATTGTTTCGTTTCTACGCTGTCAAAAATCCTTTTCTTTTTTGATTCTAAGTCACTAAACGAAATAGAAATATACTCAAAAGTAATGGACGCAAAATCAAAGGAAAACTACAGAAAGCTTTTTGACGTCATCATGCGGTCACAAAAGAAAAGTCCTTTCCTAACCCACAGCGCCAATGCAGTTTCAGTCATGGAAGACCATGCACAAAAATGGGAACTTGTAATAAAATAGATTAAAACCTTCCCTCATTGCAAAAACGTCTTTTCTTTATAAGAAAACCACCCGAAAGGGTGGCTCAAATTTAATCGCAGTAATAATTGTTCCCAACAGTTCGACAACGAGACGAACGATTTCTATTGTTGTCATCGTCATAATAAGTGTTATTGCCTACGCTTCTTATTGTTCCACGATTTCCTCTATTATCGTTGTAATAGGTATTATTTCCAACATTTCGATACGTGGCATTATTACGGCTGTTATTGTTGTCTTCATAATAGGTGTTGTTACCAACCGTTCTATAAGAACCCCTATTACCACGACTATCCTCGTAATAGGTATTATTTCCAACTTGGCGATATGTTGCGGAATTTCCATTGCCGTCATCGCAATAGGTATTTTGGCCAACCGTCCTACACCGCATATCGGCAAAAGAATTGCAACTTAGTAGTAAAACAGCAAGCGTAATCAAGGTGATTCTTTTATTCATACAATCCTAGCTCCGTTGAAATACTATTTGATCTTGCATGGTTTTAGCCGAGAAAAATTTATCCTTGATCGCCCAAACACATCATAAGAGTTCTCAAGCCTCATTCTGGTATGGCAGTCCGACCAAGAGTCACTATTAATATACAATTTATTTTCATAAAAATCAATAGGGAAATGCCCGAATTAATCAATATGGAAATAGATGTCACAAAAATCAACCAACAACTTCGCATAATAGGGTAAGCAAATCCACAAGCTTGTAGGGTTCCCTACCTTGCGAAGTCACTGCATTCTCGCCAGCCGCATTAATCTCTGTTTCTACCTTCTCCATAAAAATCCACGAGATGTCGTTACTTCTTCAGATACTTCGTGCCACGCCCGGCGCCGACAGTCGTGACGACTCCACTTTTCAGCATCTTTCCCAAAACATATTCAACAGTAGTCGGGCTGACATCGGGAAGAATCTTGCATATCTCGGATTTCGATATCGGAAGAAGGCTATTCAATACGGTAGCCTCGATGCGAGAAGACTTTGTTATCTTGTTTGAATTTACCGTTGCAAAGCGTTTGTCCAATTCTTGATAGCACTGATAAAGCATGCTTAAGAAATGCTGAACGAACGGAAAATAGTCATTGCGACTTTCATGCCAATTCACGGAAGACTCCCGCAACGATTCGTAATACCACGACTTGTTCTTGTTGATTTGCTCTTCGTAAGAAATGTACTTACCGACATCGTAGCCATTCTTGTACAAAAGAAGTAGCGAAAGCAATCGCGACATTCTGCCGTTTCCGTCCCTAAAAGGGTGAATGCACAGGAAGTCAAGCATCACGCATGGAATAAGCAACAGTTTGCTTATCGAGTCATCAGCCGCCGCATCCATATAAGCGAGTTCAAGCTGTTCCATCGCCTTTTGCGTTTCGGCAGCACGCACAGGCGCAAAACGAATCTTGCGCATTCCCGACTTGTCAATTTCCAGAATCACATTGTCTTCGTTCTTGAACACGCCTCCGCGACTTTGTGCCACTTGCGCGAGGAGTGTCCGATGCAGAGAAAGCATGCTCTGCACTGAAAACGGAATATCATTATAACCGGTATGGATAAGCGAAAGCGCATCGCGATAACCCGCAATTTCGGCTTCGTCGTGATTGAGCGGAGCGCTATTCTGGTTCACGATTTGCGCAATTCGATCATCGCTGGTGATGATGCCCTCGATGGCATTTGAACTTTTGACGGACTGGATCTTGGCAATGGATTCAAGTTCCGTGAAAACTTCTTGATGGGATTCCTTGCGAAACGACGCCATTGTCCTTAACGACGCAATAGAGGATGTCGTATTGACCAAATTTGCGGGCAACAACCCACTTTTCAGGAAGGAATAATCAAATTTATGCATATTCAGGCCTTTTTCTGCACAAAATATACAACTTTTTATGCAGAAAAGCAATGAAATCTGCATAATTTTTCATAAATCTTATGCAGAATCTCATTTTTTCAGGAATCATTGTATATTTAAGGCGGACATTCAACCCTGAGACACATATGGAAGAGACTTTCAAGACCAGAGGCGTTTGCGCGACAACAATCCAGTTTACGCGCGACGGTGACAAAATCAGAAACATCCGCTTTACGGGCGGATGCAACGGCAATCTGAAAGCGATTGCCAAACTTTGCGAAGGCATGAGCGCCGAAGATATCGCGGCGAAGCTCTTGGGCAACACCTGCGGCGGGAAGCCGACTTCGTGCGCCGACCAGTTGGCCCGCGCCGTACTCGGGAAAGAAGCTTAATACAATTCTTATCCGTTATCGTTTCTTGAATACGACGAGTTCGGCATCGGAGCCGTTCTTGCCGTATTCGCTCACGAGAATGTAGTGTTCATCGCAGGCGATTCCGTAGCAACGGCCTTCGGCACCGTTCTTTTCGACTTGGTTGCCCCAGTAGCTTGCGTTATCGTCCAAGAGCTTGACGCTGTTGCCGTTGATTTTGTATTCCTGGTTGATGAACGAGCCCTGCAGCACAAATAGGTTGTCGATGGTCGGCATGTCCTTGATGTTCAGCGCGTTGACTTCTTCAATGAACTTCTGCTTCATGGGCGATGTGGCATGCGGCAGTTGATCTGCCGGGAGGCGCCAGCGCTTGAGCGTCGGGAAGTACTTGCGAAGCTCCGCCTTGTATTCTTCGCGGGTGAGGCTCTTGCCGGTGTTCTTGTTGAATTCATCGACGAACTGCGAGCAGAATTCGACCATCTGTTCCATGTTGAAGTCGCCGGTGAATGCACCGTCTTTGTAGCAGTAGATGCAGTATTCTTCGTTCTTGCTGCCGTCGGCGTTAGTGCCCAAGATTTCCGGTGTGAGCGGCATTCCGCAGCTCTGACAAAATTTCATTTCCATAGGTTCTCCTTTTTTAGCTCTATGCACAAATGTACACTATTTTAGAATTCTTGTCAAGGAACTTATTCAAATTATTTCAAAATTTGAGCAATCGGTTCTAGGGTGTCGAGATTCACGAAGTCCACTTGCTTGCCGTAGGTGGCGATGAGGGCGCGGACTTCGGCGTTGCGCTCCGCTTCGGGGATTTTCGTGACCTTCGAATACAAAAGTTTCATCATGATTCTGTGTTTCAGGCTGAGTCTGGTGTAATCGATGGCGCCGCGAAGGTGGAAAATTTTACTTTCGTCGTAATGCGATGCAGGAACCTGCTTTTTGAGGCAACCCCTGATGTGGTTGACGTTTTCGGCATCGGTCGGGTCGGCGAGACCGACAGTCGCGACAAACAATTCCTGACTTGCGGAGAGGCAGCAAACCGTTTTCTTGAGGCCCATGATACCGCCTGCGCAAAGAGCGCCCAGATAGACGACGCGGTCATAGCCGGCAACGCTTTTCACGTCTTTAAAGAAAACTGCCTTGAGCCCCGTGATTTCGGCGAGGCGTTCGGCGTAGCGTTTTGTCGAGCCGTAGCGGCTTCCGTAGATGATAATAGAGTTCATCCGATTATAATCCTTTCTTTGAGGCTTTATCACACCACGTCATACCCCGCATCAGACAACACTTCCAGCGCTTTCTCGAAATTTTCGGCTTTCACAAGGATATAATCCGTATTGAAAGTGGATATCGCAAAAATTCCAACGCCATTTTCTGCAAGAATAGCCGAGAGTTTCGAAAAGATACCTATAAGAGAAAAATCAAGTACACCCTGAATACGGAATCCTCGCCATCCATCATCTCGTTCAATAGTATTTTGGGGCACATCATCTGTTTTGCATACGAGGGATATTTCTTCGTCGGTCTTGCCAATGAAATAGAAATCCTTACCCGTATCGACATCACTAACGTCCGCTACTTTACAGACTGTTAGTTTGTGTTCCAATTTCTTTAGTTTCATAAAGTTGATCCTTTGTTTTAATACGGCTTGCTGTCCAGCGGTTCTGTGCAGCCCCATTCCTGTGCGATTCGCTCAAAGTTCTTTTTGACGATGCGCTTGAAAATGAGATTGAATAGTAGCAGACCAATCCAGGGATTCTTCTCGGGGCCCGTAAATTTCTGTGCTTCGGGCGTCATAAAATTGCCGTTTTGAGCAAAAGACAGCCCCATGGTCGTGTAAGAGGCGAGCATCTTGTTGGTCATCTTTTTGATGTAGCTGTTTTCGCGGTTGCGAAGCAAGAAGCTACCGCCTTTCACGAGAACGCCGCCGCAAGAGCATCCTAACTGGGCCGGGAGTGATTGCAAAAACTTTTCACCGAGGCGCAGCTGATGACCTTCGTCAAATCCACCATGAAGGATGAACGAGAGTTGTGCGGGCTGTTTTCGTTCTGTAGGAAACGTATTCAAGAATTCAAGCAACAGGCTCGGCAAACATTCTACAAAGAGCGGCATGGCAATAATGATATTGTCGCTTGTCATAAACGCTTCGCGGGCAGCGTCCCATTCAGAACGGTTTGACAAGGAGTAAACATCGTAGCAAGTTCCCGCCTGTCGCAGCCCTTCGCCAAAGGCTTCAATAATCTTATTCGTGTTACTGTTCTTTTTGACTCGCGGGCTGCCATTGAGAATCAGGACGCGCTTCACGGGCACAGCGTCTTCAATCGGAACTGTGGCAGTTTCCGAAGTGGCGCTTTCGCGAACCTCATTCTTGTCTAGCGCGAAGACGCCGAGCGAATGCCCTGCCAAATTTCTCGCGACCCGCATGCTCCATTCTTCGAGTAATTCCTGATTACCATCGCCTTTGTAAATGACACCGAAATTCAGAGGATGGTAACGCAGTTGATGACGTTCCCAACCGTCGCGGAATTCGATGTACATGTTCAGCATGGGCACAACACGGTCCAAGACTCGTTTGCCACGATAGTCGGCAAATCCAAATTTCGTATCCGTCACTATCCAGAAGTTTTCGGCAGCGACCAATTTTTTGAGAATGATTTCGTAGTCGTCCCTGATAGCGCAAACACCCGGAGTCTTGAGCCAGCACATATTGCAGCCCATGCAATGCGCGATTTTCATGTCTGCAGTGTTGACGATTTCAATATTTTCGTCTTTGCCTGCGAGCAGCGCTTTAATTTGCTCCGAGCAATCGCCCGATTCCAGCGTATTCAACACTAAAGTCACTTTTCACACTCCTTTTCCCCATATAACACCCCAAATCTCGAAAAGTGTCACCCTCCCCCAATTTAATAACCCGACAGCGGCGTCGGATCCTTCGACACGCTTCGCGTGCTCAGGATGACACGTTTGTGTCACTTCAAGAACAGCGAGAGCTTGGTAAAATCAAGAATCGTGATGAACACGAAGAAGCTGATGAAGAAAGCTGCGGCAACGTTCTGAATAACAGTCTGCGTCTTAGTTGAAAGCGGTTTGCCGCGCAGCTTTTCAATGCCGAGGAACATCAGCAAGCCACCGTCGGTAATCGCGAGTGGGAGCAAGTTCATAACGCCCAAGTTAATGCTGATGAGGGCGAGCAACATCAAAAAGTCCTGGAAGCCGCTCATCCACACGTTGCCCATGACGGCGACAATCGAGACCGGACCCGAGAAGGCATCGACCTTGACATGGCCTTGGAACATGCGCTTGAAATAGCGGAAGATGCTCGTGGTCATTTTCCAACTGGTCGCACAAGTTTTCGTGAAGGCTTCGACAGGGCCGCGGCGCACAATCTTGGTTTCGCGGAAGAGCACGTAGCCCATTTGGATGCCGACCATGTAACGTTTGTAATCTTCGTTATAAACCGGCGTGAGCGAATTGGTAAGCGTATCGCCGTTACGGATAACGGTGATGTTCACGGGTTCTCCCTTGCTGCCGTCGATAATGCGCACGACTTCTTCGTAGCGGGAAATATGTTCGCCGTTAATTTCAAAGATGGTATCGCCCACGGCAAGGCCTGCCTTTTCGGCTGCAGAACCGGCCACAGGCGGCAAGCGCACAATCACGCGATTGCGCGGGTAAATTCCGATATCTCCGATACCCATTGCAATTTCGGAGCCGGTAGAATCTTGTGCCGGAATAACAAGTTCTTCGGGCACGACCGTAATCGAGAGCGGTTCGCCGCCGCGGTGTACTGTAAGCGGGACGCTTGCGCCGAGACTCACGCCGATTTGTTCACGGAAATCATCCCAGCCCTGAGTGGGTTTGCCGTTAATTTCGGTGATGGTGTCGCCCGGCTGAATGCCAGCGGTTACGGCCGGAGAATCTTTCGCGACAAACCCCACGATCAAATCGTTCGTCGCCGGTTCTTCGACGCCCACCATATAAAGAATCATCAACAGAATAAAGGCAAATACGATATTGATGAACGGGCCCGCAAACGCAATGGCAGCGCGAGCGCCCACCGACTTGCCCATGAAATCTCGTTCACCGGGGGCTTCACCTTCTTTCAACTTGTCGGGGTTCTCCCCCGCCATGGCAACGTACCCGCCAAACGGAATTGCCGAGATGCAGTATTCCGTTTCGCCGTGACGGTAGCGAATCAATTTCTTGCCGAAACCGATGCTGAATGTATTAACCTTGACGTTATTCCATTTTGCCACCAAGAAGTGGCCGAGTTCGTGAATGGTCACCAAGAAGCTCAAGCCCAACAGGCCGAGCACAAACATCAAGACATTGCTAAAAATCGATTCCATCGTAGAGAAAGATAGTAAAAAGGCGGTCAATCGACCGCCTTAATAATTTCACAGACGATTTACACAACAACTAAAAACATCATTTAAGAGAAATATTCCACAGAATGTTCGTTCCAGCTCCATAGCCAGGCAACTGCGGTGGCGCATATGGACTTTGGGCATTAGGCCAATTCGTCCACACCTTGTCACTATAGTCATAATAGTTTTCTGGCACATATGCCAAAGGTATTGCGGGCTGATCTTCCATAAAAATTCTGTTCAGTTCTCCATAAGCTCTAGTTTTTTCCTTAAGATCAGTCATCAAAGGTATTTCTGACAAAAGCCGATCAATTTCAGGACGGAAGTTCAATGTATCCGGTTGATTGTAACGTCCCACATTGACTCCCGCCCACTCTCCGACAGGTTTCCAATTTTGGCTAGACATCACTTCATTAAAGCGATTCCACAGCATTGCTGGAGATGCATCTCCAGCCGGTTTATGCATTATAAGATCAAAGTTTCCAAGTCCCATTGCAGGCCAATAAGAACCTCCATCTACAAAATTTTCTTGAACATCTATTCCCGCCTCACGCATATTTTCAACAGCTATGGACACCATGCTTTCCCAATCAGACCATCCATAAGGACAAGTGATGTAAAGTGTCGGCATTTTTTCCCCATTAGAATTGTACATTCCAACGAGTTCTCCATCTCTAGAAAACTCAGAACTATACCCAGCTTCAGTAAACATTCTCTTTACCATTTTTTTTCGCTTAATTCGATTGGCGTTATCTAGCATTACGCCATATTTTTCATCACTTTCTTCATAATATTTTTTTTCAACGCCATCAGGAATAATAAGACCAGGACGAATACTCGATGTATAATTGGACATTGACAACATGCCCAATCCAGCATAATCGATCGCAGCAGCAAGGGCTCTACGAAAACGTCTATCGCTCAAAGGATACTTCTGAGTATTAATTATCAACATTGGCATTGTTAGCGGAGTGTAATAAGGTTCTTTTTTCAACCACGCATGAATTCCTTGACGTTCCTTATTCCAAACATGTGGTATATACAATGAAGATATATCTAAATTACCTTCTCGCATAGCAAAGATGCCTTGGCCATTGCCATTGAATATTGGATGAACTATATATTGGGGAGCAGGTAATTTTCCATTATGAATAGCGACATTTCCCCAATAATCATCTCGACGTTTCAATACGATTTTATCATCAGCAAACTCTTTAAGATTATACGGACCCGACACAACAGGATTTTCACTCATTACAAGTTTTTTTGCTTCTTTCAAGCCTTTTTTTGCAATAAGGGGCTTAAATATATGAGCAGGAACAATATGCACATATTGCAACAATTCATAAACTTTAAGCGGATTATTAAATTTTTCTTTTGCAACAACAAATGATATGTACGTACGTCCATTCGATTCATTTAAAACATTAATTTGAGAAATGATGTTAGAAACATCCCTACCACAATCTAAGTACGAAAACAGCACATCCTCTGAAGACAACAATCTACCATCACTCCATTTAGCAGCAGGATTTAACGCAACAACGATACTATCGTTGTTGGACAAATCTTTAACTAGAGAACCTAAAAGAGATTCAACCGAATCATTTAATGAATTGTACACAAGAAGAGGTTCGTACATTAAATTGTTTCGCCCAGCAACAGGCCACGAAACCATCCAACTTTCAGCAAGAGGATTGAATGAAGACGGAGTACTCCATTGCTGATCCAAAAGATAAAGAGTCTCTTGTCTCGGTGTTGAAGACAGTATTTCAGCATATTCAGCCCCAACTTCTAAAAGCTGCCAACAGTCGCCAACCATTACAAGCTTTTTATTTTTCGATTTAACCCCTTGAATTTCAATATGCTGTTTTGAATTAACAACCTGATCAAAAGCTTTGTTCTTTTTTGAAGCATATGTAATATTCTCTACATATTTGGCACCCGCAGGGCATCCAGCAAATTCTTTACGAAGCGTTACAGAAATTTCTTTTGACAATTTATATAATTTTTTTTCAGCATCATACTCTGTTTCGCCCACATAAGATACATATGATATATATTGTTCTTCCCAATTTTTTGAAGAACCTTGATCTGATGTCGTCAAGTTCTTATCTTCTCTCCATTTTTCCAATTGATTATTCACACTCTTACTTACAGACCGCACTTCATTCCATTCATTTTCACTTAAACTTCTGTAATCATAGTATGTTGGTTTGAAGATACCATCAACCCACGCACCAAAACTAAATTGATAAGCAATGGCAATTGCAATAATATCCAGCAAAAAAATGCTGGCAGTCACAATTTTAGCCTTGTTTGATGAGGATCTTATTATCAACGAAATAACACGAGGAGCCAAGAAAAGGAAGAACGAAGCGCTCCATCCCATAACTCCACTGCAAACATCAGGATACTCTCCTTCAGGCTTAAATACACCTGAAATAACTAGCGTAAGTATCGCCCCAACATAGAAAGTAAGCCACAATGTTCCAAACCACCATGCAATCCCCTCCTTACGACGGAGCTTTAATGGTTTAAGAATTGGTATTGCAACAAACAGCCTAAGAAGGTGCATTTCAAGATTGTGATTGGAATTCATTATTTTAGCATCCAGCCAGCCAACAAATGTACCATCACTTGCGGCAGCAGCAGCAGCCCCCCGACATTCAGGACAGGTTGCGCTTAAGCCACCACTCGCATCAAATATTTTTCCGCACTTTTTGCATAAACCATAGCGTTTATGACATCCACTGCACTCGCAGGTGCCAAAACTCAATTCATTTTCTTTGCCGCAATCAGGACAGCGAACTTTATTTGACATATTTTCTCCTTTATTACAATTTCAAAGCATAACATTTTTAACGCAATCTTCTCAGACCGCGGGGCATCGGGACTTCGGTACCGTCTTCCTGCAACAGGTAAATGTTATCGAGGCTGATGTAACCCGTACCGCTGTAGCGGGCACGCCAAGAGAAGTTCTTGATTTGCTTCGGGTCGAGCTGCGGAATGGTCTTGCCCCAGCCTTCCTGTTTCATGTTTTCCCAAATGAGCGTGTCACGCATCCAGGAACCGTGAGTATTTTTCAGGCGCACCATGAATTCATCGTAATCCTTGACCTGTTCGCTTGCGATTTGCACTTCGAAATAGCCATCGGGATTGCTATGGTTCGTGGCATAGTCAAACACGATACCCACCGAGTTGTGAACTTCTTCGGGAATCACGTAGTAGGCGCCCGCAAAGTTCGGCCAACCCTGCGTAGGCGGCTGTTCAATCATAAAGTCGTGACGGATAAAGCCACCATGCGGAGGAGCACCGTTAAAGACCTTCGCGCCAATGGTCGTAGCGTTGTCGCCATTTGCCACCGGGAACCAATCGACAGCATCGAGGCCGTTATCAAAATTCTGCATCACGTGCGTAGTACGGTAGGCGCCACGAATGCGGAACGGAATTTCAAGCACTGACACTTTACCGCCAAGGCCCTGAACCACCACATGAATCGTACGAGCGGCAGGGTACATGTCTTCGGGAATCGGAATCTGCACATGGAAACTTTCAACAGAAGCATTCCACTTGCCGTCATCGGGGGTCACCGATTCCATCAACAAGCCGCGCTTGCCCCAGTTGCCGATATTCACGGAACCGTTTGTCAGCTGGCCATTCGGCTGGGTTGCCGTCACGAACAAGTCAATGGTATCACCCGCCATGAGAACCTTCTTTTCAAGCGCCGCAGCGAGAATCACAGGCTTTGCGGCCTGCGCCTTGGTCGCTTCAGTCATGCCCACCACCTTCGGGTTGATCTGCACGACAGCGAGACCAAACGGCGGCACCGTAATGTCCTTGCTCTTGCTCGGGTTAATGCGGCGACCGCTCGGACCCATTTTCGGGTACGGGAACGCCTTCTGCGAAGTACCCACCCACTTGAACTGATCTTCGCCAAAGATTTCGACCTGTGTACGCACCAAGTCGCCCTTGCCGACTTCTTTAGAATTGCCCTTGACGCTTGCGCGGTCAATCTGCACCACCTGCGGAGCGTCCGACAAGTTCACAATCATCACGCGGGCAGAATCGCCCTTGCCAATTGCATAAGCTTCTACATCCGGCGAAGTTGCCTCTACCGGAAGCACGGCATAACCGTCTTCCAAGAAATCCTTGAAAGTCATATAAAGGCCGTAGTATTCCGCCGTCGGCTCCAGAGACTTCCAATAATTCCAGGAGCCTTCCTTTGCAAGAGCGGTCATACTGATGGTACCCCAAGTGTCATCGGGACCTTTGAACAAGTTACCGAAAGCATCCCACGGGAGCACCTGCAAGCGATTTCCAAAGCGCATGGCATGCTGAGCAAAGATGCTTGCCACGGCAGCGGCCTGCGGATAATCCATCAGCAAGCTAAAGCCCTGCACGCACGTGCTGAATTCCGAAAGGAATACGCCGCGTTCACCTTCGAGATGGCGTTTCATCCACACATTGAGCGTATCCATATTCGGGCCCACGTCGAGCATGGCCTTGAGCATCTCGGCAGGCTTCGGCTCGTTAGGCGTCCAGTACGGGTAATTGTGCAAGTCGACTACGTCGAGGTAACGCTTGCCGTCTTTCTTTTCGGCCTCGCCCACGATGCGCAGGAATTCTTCCATCCAGTATTTGCCATCAAGAATGCCGGCGCCCTTCTGCATCATCTTATGCGTACTCAAGAGCGGTCCGTGCAGAATGATGGTAGAATCCACCGCCTTCATGGCGCGTGCGTATTCCAAGAAGCGGGCAGCGTAATGCCTTGCCGAAATCGGACCGGATTCTTCCCATTCGCCATCGAGTTCGTTACCAATTTCCCACTGCTTGATATTGTAGCCCTTGACCTTGTTGGCGTAGCGCACCCAAGCAGCCGCTTCCTTTGCAGTACCCGTGCCTGCATTCACGCAAATCACGGCCTTTGCATTCGGGAGCGTCTTGATGTACTTCATGAATTCTTCGAAGTCCCACTTGATGTCGGTCCAGTCGGTGCGAGCCTTATCGCCGTTACGGGTCGACATGGCGTAGAACTTGTAGTTGTTACCGCCGAGCAAGTCGGTTTCGCCACTGAAGAGTTTTATTTCGCGAATCTGCACGCCCTTGGCCGGCAAATCCTTAGCCTTGAAGCGGATTGCCACATAGCGTGTGCGGAACTTGGACTTGTACTTCGTCGTCGCCCCACTCACCTTAACGATCTTCTCGGTTTTCAGCTTGTTTTCGAGCGCCTGGTGCACGCCCGGATATTCAGCATAGTCTTCAGTCCAGTAGGCTATTTCGAAAGATTTCGGACGCAGAGTGCCCCAATCGATCTGCAAGGAATCAACATTGATCTTTTCGGGGAATTCAATCACGACCCAAGGCGGATCATCGGGATCCAGAATTTCGCCCCACCACATGGTTTCCATGTTGCCGTCGGCCAGGTGACTGCGGCGCACAAAGCCGTAGTTGTCCTTGGTGGTGCCGCGGTAAATCGTTTCGCCCAAGAAACCGCGAGCCCATTTATTTTCGTCAGCAGTCCAAAGGCCAGTGCTATCGTAGCTCCCGATACCGTTCCAATGGTAATCATTCGAAAGGCTGCCATTCGGGAAACGGAACAGCGTGTAACCGCCATCGACCAAGGCAGAGGTCATGTCGTAATAACGGCTAGGCGGATTCCAAATCGCCAAGTCCGCAGACATCATGTTGTCTTTGTTAATAACAATACCCGGGTGCAAGTCATCTACCTTGATGACATTCTGGGCGGCAAAGGCGGCGGAACCCAGAGAAAGCCCCGCCAAGGCGGCAAAAATAAAATGGTTGGCAAAACGATTTTTCATAGAAACCTCTCAGGGTAAATATAGTAGGAAGTTAGAAGTAGGATGTAGGAAGAAAAAGGAAATGCCCCTGAACAAGTCAGGGGCAAACTATTCAAATTCGGCGCGGAATCTGTCTACTGCCTACCGTCTACAGTCTACTTAACCTGATGACCCTTCAAGTTGAAGCGCTTGCCATTCACTTCGACATAGAGCTTCTGGTCAGCAAAGCGGAGCTGCGGGCCCTGCTTAGTGTGAGCCTTGCGAGCGACAGCGGGCTTGATTGCATCGGTACCGCGGGCAACACCTTCGGCAGCAAAACTCGGGGCATAACCGTGGTTGATAGCTTCGATTGCGCCAGCGAGGTATGCAAACGGAGCATTCCAGTTGATAGCCACTTCGTTAGAAGCGTAGCTGCAGTTGTTGTCAACATAAGAGGTTGCCGGGAAACCGGTTCTATAGTCCTTGCATTCCCAAGTTTCAGAACCAATGTCTTCGCCACCGGGCTGCGGGCCACCCACGATCATACCCGGAACAGGTTCCTTCACCTTGTCAGAAGTACTCGGACGATGGTGCGGCTTCATGGCTGACTTTGTACCAAAACCAGTCAAGAAAGACATATCAAGCGGGTTCTTACCCAACAGATAGTCAAGCACCTTAACGGCAGCCTGGTAATACTTGGCATCGCCAGTCAGATAATAAGCGTGCAACAGCCAAACGCCCTGGTTTCCGGCCACTGCGTTAGAGCCCCACACAAAGTCATCCTTGGCCATCACGACGCCGAAGCCCGACTGGGTACGCTTCACAAAATTATCAGCCACCTTAAGCAAGCTATCCTTGGCTGCCTGAGCGGTATTGCCGAATTCCGTAGCATGCGTAGCCATACCATAAGTAGCAAGGCCACCGACATCAGCCCAGCTCGGGATATTTCCAGAAGCATTATTCGGCTTGTAAGAGGCATCGCCGGTAGACACGAAAAGTTCCGTAGAAGCAAATTCCTTTTCGTCGCCGAGCCACTTGTCACCGTATTCACCCGTCTGCACACCATTCGGGTTGCTGTAAGCCTTATTCGGATTCTGGGCACCCCAAGCATAAGCCTTCTTGGCAGCTTCCAAGCACTTGCTTGCATAAGTTGCATCGAACGGCTTGTACACACGGGCAGCCACAGCCATCACGCCAGCAAAGTCAAACGTTGCAGCAGAGCCCTTACCGATTACATAAATCGGATCGGTATCTTCTGCCGGCATGACATCGCCCGGGAATCCGAGAGAAGTCAGCTTGTGGTAAACGCCACCATCAGAAGCCTGCATGGTCAGCATCCAATCCAAGTTGTACTTAATTTCGGCGAGCAAGTCCGGAAGCGTTCCGTCAGCCGGAATGTTCCACTTGAGCGTCTTGAAGTATTCCGGGAAATGTTCGTACAGCGAAAGAAGCGTATAAGTGGTAATGCCCGAGTTCACAATGTAGCGACCATAGTCACCGGCATCGTACCAACCCTTCGTCGAGTTGATGGAACCCGATTCACCGGTAGAACTGTGAAGCTGCACATTGCCGTTGGCATGGCCTGCGGCGCGAGCCCACTTGCCTGCATAAGAACTTTCAAGTTCCATAGAGGCACGCTGATAGTAATACCACTTCAAAGAAGCCTTAGTCACTTCTTCATACGTGTTAGCGGCAATCGTGAGATCCTTGCGGAGTTCCTGACCGCCCACCTTGATAGAATAAGTGCCCGGAGCATCCAATTCCGAGAAATCCACCAACTGGACATTCTGGCCACTGGGCTGCCAATTGGAAGCTGCAGAGGGGGTCACCGTAAGCACGGTCTTACCGCTGGCATCCGTAATTTCCACATTGCCATTTCCATCGACCAAGGCAAATTCCTTGGCATCACCTACGCGGTAACCAATCTGGTTAATGTACGCTGTGGCAGCAAAAGCCGCCGACGTAAGAGAAAGCACGACAGCGGCATACTGTTTCAAGCCAAATTTCAACATCTCGGACTCCTTAATGAATTATGTAGCTACAAATATACCCCAAAAAAGGCGTAAGAGAGTTCTCTTACGCCAGAAATTGGACACAAGTGTACCCATTGTGTTATTTTTTGACGAATTTGAGGATTTTCTGCGCTCCAGACGGCAATGTCACGACCACTGCATAAGCTCCGGAGGGGAGCGAAGACAGGTCATGGAAACCATAGAAAGAACCTCGGCGGGTAACAGAGCCGTTCATAGAGACAACGGCAAAACGGAACTCGTCCTTACTTCCATAGGCGACCAGTTTGTTGCACATCAGGCCGACCTGGGCAAATTGCTTCATGCTTGCAAGCACCCGCGCCGGAGGATCTGTAACCGTCGAATCATTGGAGGAAGAATCCTTGCAGCAAGTCGTGTCGGGAGGCAGAATCACTGCAGCAGCCTTTGCTTCGCGAGCCGTATTGAAGAAACTGATCATTTTGTTCAAGTTTTCGTCGACATACATTTCGTTGCCGCCATGGGTTCCACCCACCACCGTAACAAGTTCCGTCACGACATTATGCTTTTTGAGCGAATCGTAAAGTTCCTTGCTCTGTTCCGGATTCACAATCTGGTCCTTCGTTCCATGGAATAAAATGACAGGTGGATCGTCTTCGCTCGCATAATACGGCGAACTGGCAACCATCCATTTATCCTTGTTTCCTTCGCGTTCAGCACCAATGAAAGCGCCTTCGTAGGTTCCGCTTCCCATGAAATTATTGATAGGATTCATGGTGTAAATATCGGTCGGAGGAGACCAAAGCGACGCCGCATCGATACAGCTACTGAACTTGGTGAACTCCCCCAGGGAGCCCACCAAGTCCACCGTTACAGAGCCGGACTTGCCTTCTTCCAAGCCACAGGTCGTCGCTACAAGACTTGATAGGTGACCGCCCGAGGAGAACCCGGACATGGCGATAAACGACGTATCGATTTTGTATTTCGCCGCATTACCGCGAATAAAACGCACCACGGCCTTAAGGTCATGCAACTGCGCCGGGTACTTGGCATCGCTTGCAGAACGGTGGTTCGGCGTCACCACGGCATAGCCTGCTTTCAGGAGTGCCGCGCAAATGGTATTTAAATCGGCGGAGCCTTTGGAATTGTTCATGCTCCAGGCGCTACCGTAAGTGTGAATCACCACCGGATAAGCATCCTTCGTTTCTTTGGGCAAATAGATGTCCAATGTATGGTAGACTTTTCCGTCGCCCGCGTAGTTCAGATCAGCGAACTTTTCGGAATACTCTATTTTGCCATTACCCTGCTGGCCGCCAAAGCCCTGGGCGAATACCGAAACGGCTACAGCAAGGCAAGATGCTGCTATCATTTTTCTCATACTCAATCCTTTTCCAAACAGGCTAAAAGCCCATAAAGTAATATAAGTCAAAAAAGCCGCCCTATCACAGGGCGGCTAAAAATTCTGTTGTACAAGATTACAACTTACTTAATCAGGTCCAGCGTCAGTCGACGAGCTTCGGCGTCGGCTTCGAGAACCTGGTCAAGCGTCAGGTGACCGGTCACGTTCGGGGCACCGGCCATAATGGTTTCCACATGGCGCGGGATATCCGTAAACTTGAGGTTGCCTTTGAGGAAGGTGTCAACGAGAACTTCGTTTGCAGCATTCATCATGGCAGGCACGATACCGCCGCGGCGGCCGGCTTCGAAAGCGAGCGCAAGGCAACGGAACTTGTTGAAGTCCGGTTCGAAGAAGGTCAGTTTCGCGAGCGTCGGCAGGTCGATACGCTTGGTATCGAGCTTGAGACGGTCGGGCCACGTGAGCGCCACCTGAATCGGAATGCGCATGTCGGGGGCACCGAGCTGGGCCATCAGGGAACCGTCACGGAACTGCACCAGCGAATGCACCATGGACTGCGGGTGAACAACCACCTTGATCTGGTCGTACGGAATGTGGAACAAGAAGTGAGCTTCGAGAACTTCAAGGCCCTTGTTCATCATGGAGGCAGAGTCGATGGTAATCTTCTTGCCCATGCTCCAAACCGGATGATTCAAGGCGTCGGCCACGGTAATGTTTTCAAACTTTTCAATCGGCCATTCACGGAACGGACCACCCGAAGCCGTGATTTCGAGGAATTCCACTTCGGATTCACGCTTGCCGCCTTCGAGGCACTGGAAGATAGCGCTGTGTTCGGAGTCAATCGGCGTAATGAAGGACTTCGGATTTTCAGCAAGCTTGTCCCAGATCACGGGGCCAGCCATGACCATGGTTTCTTTGTTGGCGAGAGCCACATGCTTGCCGTGTTCGATAGCGGTAATGGTCGGGAGGCAACCCACAGCACCCATCAGCGAGTTGATGATGATGTCGGCCTTCGGGTCAGCAGCGAGTTCGCAAAGGCCTTCCATGCCGGCGAGCACCTTCATGCCGAGTTCCTTTTCGAGTTCCTTGGCGGCTGCTTCGTTGAACATGCACACGCGTTCGACCTTGTACTTGCGCACGATTTCGGCAACCTTCGCCACGCTGCTGTTAGCCGCAACGGCATAAAGATTGAAGATGTCGGAATGCTGGTGAATGACATCGACGCTAGAAGTACCGATAGAACCGGTCGCACCGAGAAGAACTACGTTTTTCATTTTGAAGCCTCTTTTTTATAGAGATAAAAATAAAAAATTCAGTAGGGGCGGCGCAAATATCTATTATTTAAACATGCTCGCAAACGAAGTTAACGCCCTGATTAAAAAGCTCTCCCCATTCATGGAAGAGGATTCGGAAATTTTCCGCGAGCTCATGACGTTTTTCGGGCAAGGTTCCAAGATTGACGTTCACCACGGCGATCTTTCTAAGTTCCTCGGCCACAAGCGCCTTTACCGCGTCATTCGCCTGAAGGGCGAAAGCTACAAGGACTGCGTTTACCAGCTGGTGGACAATTACCCTGAATCGATGGAAGCACTCGGAATGCTACGCTACTATAAGGCTCCTACGGGTCCCGTACGCTGGGAAGAAGTGGAAGCCGCCGAAATCGCCATCGGCAAGGAACTGACGATGGCGGCATACGGATGGATGCCGGACGCATGGACCCTTTTTGAAAAGGGGCCTGCGAGCGATGAAGGCGGCGAGCACGAACTCGTCGCGATTCTGGCGTTTGATTTGGGGGAATAAATCCTATTGCTTCAGGAACTCGAAGAGAGTGATACCGGGAAGCTTGCCCTTGCGGCTTGCCAGGTAATCTTTCAAAGTCAATTCAATCACCTGCTTCTTGAAGGCAGCGTGACGAAGTTTCGGAAGTTCACCGTTACGGAAAATCACAAAGCCCGTATGCGTTGCATCCAAGTCATTCGCACTTGCGACAAAGGCCACACCCGTCACCATCAGAGGACCGGAGTAAGGCTTAGAGGCCATTTCCACGGCGCGATTGTACGGCAAGTAGCGCAAGTCCATCGGAGCATCGGGAGTGTCGTACTTGATCTTTTTCGCCTTGAAAAAATTCTGCTTGGGAATGGTACGTTTCACCACCGTATCGCCCGGCACCTGCATCACGCGAGCAAACTTGCCATCGCCTACCCAATCAGCCAACAGGTAATGTTTGCGGTTCACGTAACCGATTTTACCGCCCTTATAACGGATTTTCTGGAGCGTACTAAAGATTTCATTTTCGCTAGGCGCAATCGCCATCGCAAGAGCGTGTTCCAGATAGGTGACACAGTCGACCGAATCCATATACACCAACGGCTTGTTTTCGATGGGATCCACATAGCTTTCACCCATGGGACCAAGCTTGTAAGGAGTCCCCTTCAGAGCCTTCGAAAAATAATCCAATCTTGCAGTCAGGCCAGCCACATTCTGGGCAGCAAGCCACATCTGCTTCATTCTCATGAGAGAGGCATAGTTGTCGTTAGTACGATACACTAGCCTACTCCACAAAGTATCCAGCACATCTTTCAACTGGGAATCCGGATTCTTGCCAGTTTCGTTCAAGTACATGGCCACAGCCAAAGTATCGCCATCGAGCGCATAAATGTAACCCACTAGACCATGGACTTCACCGATAAAGCCCGTCTTGAATCGGGTGAGCCAGGGGTAAGGCAAATCAAGCATACGCTTGCCGCCGGTACCGATACCCGGGCCTGCAAAGCTGTTGATATAAAAACGACCCTTGGGGTGGCGAGCCATCTTGGCAAGCATCGCCGTTTCCGTCGAAGGTTTCACCTTGTTCTTAGGCGAAAGTCCGCAACCGTCCCACACTTCAAAGTCCGTAGAATCAATCCCCATTTCGGCAAGGAATTTCATCTCTGCAGCACGGCCACTTTCAACGCTACCCACGCCCGACTTTTGAGCGCCCAAGTTGCGGAAAATGGTTTCGGCATGCATATTCTGGCTACGCTGATTGATCTCGTCGAGGATGCTCAAGAAGGGCGCCGCCGAGAAAGAATAAGATGCAATCTGAATGCCATCCGGGACATCCTGCTTTTCGGCAAAGGCAATTCCGCGTTCCTTGAGGGCATGCACAAAGGCCGCCTTAAAATAAGCAATCGGGTTACGCACCGGAAGCACCAACTGGCTTGAATCGACACCAATGCCGATAGCGCCGCCAATGGTAATTTCAGGCTTTGCAGAATCGAGCGCCCAAGTCCACTTGCGCTTTTTGCCCGGCACCGTAATCATCTCATTTTTCAAGACAACATAACCCACATCAGGCTGAATTTCGGCACGAGCGGGGTCGCCCACCTTCAAGCCCGGCTTAAAGCGGATCATGGTGCAGTTATCGTTAAAACCGAGAGGCGCAATTTCGGCGCCATACCAGGCATCATAAAAATTCTTGCGCCAGTGTTCAGCACGCCACGGACCCTTGTAGTAGCTAGAATCCAGGTTTATCTTTCCCGAAATGGAATCTATTCCCAAGGCGTGAATAGAATCGGCCATGGCATAAATCATATGGAACGGGTCAGCATAGTAGCGTCCCGAAAAATTCGGATCACCGCCACCGCGTACATTGACCGCACCAATAAAAGTCTTTTTGCGCACGCTACCATTGAGCGAGACATCTGTCTTGGGAGCGTAATCGAGCGGCAGATAATGCACCGCCGCCGCAGTCGTCAAAGTCTTAAGCGTACTTGCCGGAGTAAACTTTTCCACCCCGCGAATGTTTCCCAATTCCTTGCCTGTCTTGACCGAGCGTATCGAAAGACCATAACGGGATCCCGGCACTACGGAATCCACATACATCTGGAACGAATCCAATTGAAAATTGGCAAGAGCGACAGTTGTAAAGAATCCAATTAAGGCAAAAATATTTCGCATAATTCTAGCGCTTGCGGAACCGACGAATAGAGAACACCAACAATAGCACGACCGCAACAGCTCCCAAAGAAATCACCACAATAAGCCGCAAGCTAAATTCAGGCTGCACGCTGACCGAACCGAAACCCTTTTCGTACTTGGTTTCTTCGACCGGGGTTTCCAAAGCCGCAAGAATACGGTGCTTTACAGCGGATTCCGTTTCGGAGTCTTTGTACCCCAAAATGCCATTGATTTTCTGGTGAGCATCAAACACGTGACTCGCAATTTCTTCGTTCACGGAAGAATCTTGCTTGAGCAATGTACTCGCGATGGCAGACACCATGCTGTTCACCGTCATTTCGATTTCGCTCCATTCCGGAATGTTTTGGCTACTACGGCCATGATTTTCGAGACCGTCAATCAAATGATTGTAGCGAGGATCCTGCATCCAGATTCGAATCAGGCTCTTGTCGGGCGGAATGAAGCCGCACTGTCTGGAATAGAAATCGATATTGTCCGCACGGAGCATGAACAGGAACAAATCGCGGGCTTTTAGATGCTTGATCGGGTTGCTGTTCTTCGGGAGCGTCAAATGGCTTCCGCCCACAAACGAGAAATTGCCGTACGGGCCCTTGGGACCGGTCACTGTAATCAAGCCGTCTTTGGCGAGCGGGCTATCTCTCAAGCCGCCCATTTCCGTGTCGAATTCAATTTTGCGGATCAATTCGGACGTACCAAAAATCATCAACTGTTCGGAACGCACAAAGCGGTCTGCACTCTGGGCCGAATTTTCCTTGAGGTTGTACGGCGATACGTCATGGTCGCGCAACAATTTCAAATAAAAACAAAGTCCCACCAGCGTCAATGGGTCTGCCAGGGCACTGCGGTAACCGCTATCGACTTCTGCAACGAAGTCACCTCCGTAATTCCAGAGGAACGGAGACATCTGCTGATAGCCCGTCCAGTCGTCCTTCACGCCAAATTCAAACGGCACCACCTCAACATCTTGCCGGTTAGTCACTTTGGCTTCCGAAATGGCACGGAGCACGCCAAAGAACTGCGGGTAAGTTTCAATTTCAGTATCGTGCAGTCCCAGTTCCAACCAAATACGTTCGTTCGCGAAGAACCCACGAATGTCGAGGAACCACGGAATTGAGTACACTAGAGTATCGCGACCGATATGGCCAGATTTCATGGCCTCCGGATAAAAGCGACTTGTATCGACAGCGTCTAACAATTCTGTGACAGGGCTAATCATGCCGGCCTTGGCAAAGTACGGCACCCAGCTCGAGCCCAGTTGCAACACATCCGGGAAATCGGTCCCCGGGCCAGCGTCGTTTACCAAAACCTTGTTGAGTTCGGCGAAGGCGACACCCCAATCCACGAACCGAATCTTGACCGGAATGCCACTTTGGCGCGTATACTTCTTCATCAACTTTTGAAGAGCCGTGCCTGCATTAATATCTTGGTCCATAACCCAAAGCACGAGCGTATCGGGGGGCGTCGGCATAGCCCTCAGTTCCGGCACAGCATGAGCAACCCCGCACAAGGCGAGACCCATTACCAATAAAGCTATGCCGCAAATACGCTTCTTCATGGTTCTACTCTAAGATACTAATTAACCTTTATCGACTAGTGGGCAATTTTCAAAAAATCGTCAAAGTAGCGCGGATACGTCTTGTTGATGCAAGCGGGGTCCATAATCTTGATGGGGACGCCGCCAAGAGCCACCAAGCTAAAGCACATGGCCATGCGGTGGTCGTTGTAAGTCTCGATAGTCGCAGGCTGCAGCTGAGCCGGCGGTGTAATCGTAATGGAATCATTGGTTTCGCGAACTTCGGCGCCTACCTTGCGGAGTTCAGCCGCCATGGCCGCTATACGGTCCGTTTCCTTGACACGCCAGCTGGCAATGCCCGAAATGGTCATGGGGGCGTCAGCAAACAAGGCGAGCACCGCAACCGTCATAGCTGCATCGGGAATCTCGATGGCGTTGAATTCACCAAGGCTCTTGAGCTTGCCTTGAGGACCGACACATTCTACCCAGTCGGGGCCCATCGTCACAGTCGCACCCATCTTCTTGATGACTTCGACAAAGGCGATGTCGCCCTGACGGCATTCGGAACCTACGCCCAGCACGCGAACCTTGCCACCGGCAATGGCCGCAGCGGCGAGGGGGTAACTGGCAGAGCTTGCATCACCTTCGACCATATAGTCACCCGGAGATTTGTAAACGCCCTTGGGCACATAGAAATCCTTAAGGTCGGCATGCTTGACTTCGATGCCGAAATGTTTCATGACATCGAGCGTCAAAAGAATATAAGGAGCAGAAATCAGTTCGCCTTCCACATGAATGTGAAGCGGAGATTCCGCATAAGGGGCGCAAATCAAAAGTGCCGTCAGGTACTGGCTCGAAATATTGCCACGAACCGTGACAGATCCACCCTTGAGACCGTGAGCGTTAATGCACACCGGCGGGAAACCTTCCGTTTCCATATAATCGATATCGGCACCCAGCATGCGGAGCGCATCTACCAAGTCGCGGATGGGACGTTCCTTCATGCGTTCTTCGCCACTCAAATGGAACACTCCCCTACCCAAAGCCAAGGCGGCACAAAGCGAACGCATGGCCGTGCCTGCGTTACCCAGGTAAAGACCTGCCACATAGTTGTCGTTTTCCATCAAGACAGACGGAGCATCGATAGGGGCGCCGTTACCTTCAATTTCGGCTTCGGTAAAGTCATCGGTCATATCCGCCTTGACACCAAGCGCCTTGAGAGCCTCGCCCATATAGCGGGTATCATCGCTCTTCAACAAGTTGTGCAAACGGGTAGTTCCTTCGGCAAGGGCCGACACCAAAAGCACACGGTTGGTAATACTCTTGGAACCCGGGACGCGAAGTTCTCCGTTATAAGACGACAAAGCAGGAATCTGAATATGACTGGGGCGAAAGAAAGGTGTATCCATGCCGATAAATTTATAAATTAAATAGTCCAATAGACTATATGGAGCGCTAAATGATGAGCGAAATCACAGACCTCAAATTCACCGTACGCTTTTCGGACTGCGACGAATACGGCAGACTCAAGCTTTCGCGCCTATTCCAGTTCATGGAAGAGGCAGCCATAGCCGACGCCGAGCGAGGCGGATTTGGCCTATGGCGCATGATCAAGGCCGGCTACACTTCGGCCATTACGCGCATGAAGGTCCGCATCAATCATACTCCGCTCATGGGAGAAGACCTTCACGTTTCCACCTGGATCAAGGAAATCTATAAAGACAAGGTTGTCTTGAAAGACTACGCCGTTGTCGACAGCCAGGGTCACGCCCTTGCCGAAGGCACTTCCTCCTGGATTCTGGTGAACTTGAAGACCGGCTTTGCCGAGCCCCCTTCTAACAGCCCGTACCCCTTCCCCATCCAGCTCGAAAAGAGCGCCCTGCCGGAAATGCTCTCGGTTTTGCCCATGGGAGAAGATCCACAATTAGTTTATACGGAACGCGCCCGCAATAGCGACCTGGACCTAAACCACCACGTAAACCACTGTCGCTATGTAGAATGGATTCTCGATTGCCTTAGCAAAGAAGAAATCAAGGAACGCGGTATCCGTTCGTTGCAGCTGAACTTCGTGAACCAGGTGCCACTCGACGCAAACGTGAACATCATCCGTTTCAAGGACACGAACCACCACGCCGTATTCTTCGGCATGAACGCCGATATGGAAAAAAGCCCCACCACCAACCGTTGCCACTTCCAAGCACGCGTCGGTTTCAGGGGCTAAGTCAAGGAACAATCAGCCCGACGCCGGGCCACATTTCAAAACTAAAGCTCCCGTGCAAGTCGGTACGGTATACCGCCGACGAATCACCCGTTATGATGCGGAGCTTGTTCAGCACCTCTTCTTTAGGGTGACCGTAACGGTTGTTTTTACCGACGCCGACAGCCGCATACCTTGGCGACACCCGCGCCAGGAACTGGAGTCCGCTACTGCCCGCGGAACCATGGTGCCCGACTTGCAGCAAGTCTACCGACAAATCGCGGGAAAGTTCCATCAAGCGATTTTCGCCAACGGAATCCAAGTCACCCGTAAGCAGGAACGAACTTTCACGCCCCGCCTGCGGCCCCACCATAGAACCCATAAGGACGACACTAGCCCGATTTTCGCCAAAGCGTCCGTAACTTACAGGCCACAGACATTCAAGCCTTAGCCCCTCGGCAAAGTACACCGAATCGCCGCGCACTAGCGTATCGACCGGAATCCTGTACCGCCGCACCACCTTAAAGACGCTATCGCTCACGAAGCCCACCGCGGTGTCTAACCCCACCAAGAGGCGTCCGACCTTGAGCCGCCCCGACTCGATTGCCGCCCCCATTTCCATAAACCCACCGCCGTGGTCCCGGTGAAAGTGGCTCACCAGCACCCAGTCGAGCGAATCGACCCCGCGCGCCGCAAGCGTATCCATCAGTCCGGCGGAGTCGGGTCCCGTGTCATACAGGGCAAACCTCCCCTCGTTTTCCAGCAGTACGGCAAGCCCCTGCCCCACATCCAAAAACGTGATGCGAACCGGTTCGGACGCACCGCCCCAACCGGAATCATAGGTGCACCCCGAAAAAAGCAGGCCAAAAACGGCGCTCCAAAGGGCGCCACAAAGCAAAACCCATAGGAAAATGCAGCGATTAGATTTTCGTGAAACATGCATAAAAGGCTTCCTTTTTCAAAAAGGTCTCTCTTATATACACGCCATAATCAGCAAAACCGTTCAAATTCGGCCTAAAAAACGGCATTAGTTGGAATTTTTACTATATTTACCCCTAAACCGAGGTTTTTATGCAATTACCTAAGTACAAAAAGAAGAAGCGTATCAAGCTGAAAGTCTGTCAGGAACCCGGCTGCGGCCGCGAATTCTGGGGCCACCCGATCGCCAAGTACTGCGAATTGCACCGCGATATCAAGCAGCGCCAGAAGCAGAAGAAGGATGTGGACAACATCGAGTCCAAGAACATCATCTTCCGCCACAACTACACGGAATCCATGGACCTCACCTTCAAGTGCTGCCTCGAAGGCTGCAACGAGCTGTTCACCATCCGCGTGTTCCCGAAGCAGTACATTTACCCCCGTTTCTGCGAAGAACACCGCAACGATTTCAAGCGCGCCAACTACCTGCGCATCATTTCGAAGCTGAAAAACGACTAAAAAGGCGCATTTTACAAAAAAATTGCAGGGCCACCCTTGAAAATCGGGGTGGCTTTTTTATATTTGGGCTCACAATCATGGTGGGTGTAGCTCAATTGGTTAGAGTCCCAGATTGTGATTCTGGATGTTGTCGGTTCGAGTCCGGTCACCCACCCTTAAAAAAAGGCCTCGCAGTTTGCGAGGTCTTTTTTCTTAGGTATGGAGATTTTTTTACCTAACTTCACTTTGACAAATAGATTGCAGACAACTCTACAACAAACCCATAGCGGACTGTCCTAGATCCACTTGCGGCCACCAATACTTCCGGCGCAGAGAACGCACGAATAAAATACGCCGCATACTTCAAGTTCATTGTGAACGAATAAAGTGACGTGACATTGTCAATCCGACCCATACTGGCGTTAATGCCGCGATCCGAGTACGAATAACCATACACATCCATCGCCAATTCGTCCCTATCTGCATTAATTGATCCACGAGACACAAAGCCCGAGCCCTCGTCCAGCCATTCCGACCTTAAACGAGCCAAGCTGTCCATCACATCCTTTTCATAATCCGTCGAGAATACATAGGTTCCCGAATCGCTTACCTCTATTTCGTGAATCACGTGTTGCGATCTCCAATCCACAACGATGGAATCTCCCACACATCGTGCACTCACAACTTCATAACCGTTTCCAATCAAGTATTCCATTTCATAGGGGAATTTCGTATCGGTACATGCAGTATCATTCGCCGTAGCCGAAGTATCCGGCTTTACGGAGCCCGTATCGCGAGCGGAAGTATCGCGAACTGCTGTATCGCGGACCGTTGAATCCTTCGGCACTACAGAACTCGAAGAGCGCAGGCTATCCAGCGAAAGCGAATCGCGTACGGACGAGCTAGAAACCAACGAATCAGGAACAGACGAACTCGACACCGGCGGCACCGCAGAACTCGAAGACACCGTATCGGACTTTGCTTCGCTACTGCTAGATGTCACCGTACTGTCGCGCGGATCTTCCTTCGAAGAAGAGGAGACGATTTCTTCAATCGAATCCTGCGCGGCAGAAGAAGAAGATTCTTCGATGGAAGACGAAGAACTTTCCTCGGTCGAGTCAGTGGCTTCAACAGCGGGAATGTACTTTTCAAAGGCGGGGATTTCATCGGCGTAATCCAGACCTTCGATATTCTTGCGGATCGTTTCAAGATCACCGTTTGCCGAAGCTTCGGCAGTCCATTCCGCAATAGCCTTTTTCGTTTCGGAGTCCTTCCATTCACCGCTTTCGGCAAAGGAATCGTCGAACTTGTCGAGACGCTTGGCAAGACCAGCCGCATCGGCGTCGCCCTGCATCATCACGCTTACGGCCAAGAGCGCCGCGTTGCCATCGCCCGATTCAAAGAGGTTCAAGTTTTCGAACTCACCGAATTCACCCTTGATGTCGAAGGCTGCGAGAACTTCGCTTTCGGCCTGGGCTTTCGCCTTGGCGAGGGTATTGTTCTTTTCTTTCACAAGGTGCATCACGCGTTCGTATTCCAGGTTCGTGAGCAAGTTGACGTTCACGTTTTCGCGATCCTTGAGGTCCGTCAGCGCACGCAGCGTCAATTCGTCTTCCGTCTTTTTGCCCGTGACTTCGTTCAGGTACTTACCAGAAACTTCGATGACTGCGCAAGAAGAATCGAGGGCAACGCTATCGAGGGCAAAGTCACCCTTGTCGCTCTTGATAACGCCTTCAAAGACCTGGTCCGTGAATTCCAGCGTCTTACAGTCGATACCGCGGACCGTCACAGCGGAGCCCTTTACGAACGGGCCCTTCTGTGCAACGCCCGCCACATCGGCCACAAAGCCGGCATCTTCCGAGACGCCTCCCGAAATGCGATCGTCTTCAGTAGTAGAGCATGCGGCAAACAGCACCGACATACCTATCATTGCAGAAACAACGGCCAAGCCTTTCTTGGTCGCCTTACACAAGTTATTCTTCATGATCTCCTTCCTTTTTGGGGATACCCTTATCGTCTTTCTTCAAACTTTCACTCATCGGGAACAGTTGCAAGTTCAAGCGGTACACCTGTTCCGTATCGTCGTCTTCGGTAACAATGGCCATAATGCGGCGACGGCAATCCGCAAGTTCTTTCTTGATACGTTCGTAAGCGCGATGCGTAATTCCCATGGTAAGGCCCGACATATCGCGTTCCGACTGCGGCAAGCCCACCGCCTTGACAGCAAACTCCGCCATTTGGCGTTGCAAATCGCGGGCCGCCACCGGCACAGCATCAACAGAGCCGATCGAAACGGCCTTGTCCGTCTGGTGGTAATTTCCGTCCTTGTCTTTTGTGAGAAGCTTGGCGCGCAGCAAAAAGTCGAGCGTCTCAGAGACCTCGGCCGCAGTAATCGGCTGCTTACAGGCCTTCGCCATTTCTAGCGGCTTTGCACCGGGCATACTTGGCGCAAGTTCTCGCAGCACCACGTTTTTCCACGATTTAAAATAATTGAACTCTTCGCCCCCCAACACACGCACCTTGTGAGCATTCGCAAGCGCACAGCGTTCCTCGAACGCGGCTCGTTTCGCCTCGTCCCCCTTCGCATGCGCGTACGAAACCATCAGCACAAAGTACGTGTGTTCGAACCCCACCAACCCCATAGCACTCGCTACGGAACCTGCAGCCCCTACGCTGAGGTTTTTCTTTCCCTCGCAGACATACTTCAGATAAACCGCCGACGAAAACCCCGCGTCTCGCGCAAAGTCTCGCCAGGTAAACGCAGAAGTACGCTTACGTTCATCGTAGTAATCCTGGATGAACTTGCGGTAATCTGTGTATTCTATAATCTCCTTCATGAACACAAATATAGACTATTTCTCTATTTTTGGAACACAAATTATCAAATTTTATTCAAATTTTACGAATTTAACCCAATTATTAAAATTTTTAGCAATTTTTAGAACACAACTTGTATTCCAAGAACACAAAAAAAAGACCTCGCTAGTATCCTAGCGAGGTTTCCTCTCCTAACCATCCCCCTGCCCTAAACACTCGGGTCCAAATCGGGGGAATGAATTTCACTTTAGTTCTTTACGCAACGCACGTAAGCTTCTTTTAGCGGTTCTCGTTCAGTATAGTAGCGTTCGACAGACAATTCTACCCCATACTCACCAACCGGCGTCGGATGAAGCCTTTCTTGAACTTCTTCGAGTTCTTCATCATCCTTTGCTGTTTCAAGCAGGTATTGATAGTACAACATATCGACTTCATCGGGCTCACTCATATAATAGGAGCTATGCTTATAAGAATGGTAATGGACTTCCAAGTATACCGTATCCGTCGGCGTCAGATTGAAATCAAACCTGTTGTAGAACACGCCGATCAAATCTTTACCAAAGGCGGCTTCCAAAACATAGGATCTCCATTTTTCGTTAAGCAGATTGTTGATTCCACCGACATAATCAATCAAGACATCCCATTCGTCTATGCTAGGCACATGCCAGCCATCGGGACAGATACCCTGGTGAACTTCGTCGATCACGCTATCTTCAACCACTTCATTCATGAACTTATCGTCAATCTGCATGGCGGTTGTCCAGGTATAGCGTCCATCAGAATCGTACTTGAGGTCTTCCGCCATCCATTCATGCGTTTTCCCTTCGTATTCAAAGCTGACCGTCTTGTACTCATGTCCATCGCGAGGATCGGTCATGGTTCCCATTTCATGGTCAATTGGAAGCTTGAGAGAATCGATATGATCTTTTGTCGTCAAGTCCCAATAATAACCGTTGCAAAGGAAGTAGTAGCTCGAATCAATCAGTTCGCCGTAAAGCACCATGGACTTATTGAGTTTTCTGTATTCGCCCCAAAGATCGTTTGTACAGAGTTCCAATTCCATATAATTCAAGAAGACAAGAATACCGAAATCATATTCGCTCTTCAAGAAACGGATACTGATACCATCCGGATCAGACTCGTCCTTTCGCTTGATATCGTCTTCATCGACATCCATCATGTTGCTCCATTCCTTGGCAGAGCTATAGCCCTCTCCGACGAGATCCTGCATAATCGAATCAGCGAGAACACCATCATCGGCAAAATCATTGGCAAACCCATCGACGTAAGCTTGCAATTTGGAGCAATCGACATCGTCATCAGCATTATACCAATCGCGCCAATAATTCCATTCAGGCTGTTCATCTATAATTCGGCTGATATTGTACAGAGTTCTGTCGCCATCCGTAGAATTGTAGATGTTCAAGTCTTCTGCAGAAGAAACATCGATCTTGACGCCGAATGCACCAAGGACTTCCTTTGCGGCCTGCTTTTTGGCCTCGGCAAAGGAGCTGCCCTCCTTGACCAAATTCAGCACACGCTTGTATTCAAAATGAGTCAAGAGGTTGATGTTTACGGTTTCGCGCTTTTCCAAGTCGGAAACCGCATTGAGACGCATAGGACAGCTAGAAATTTCGTTGTTGTGCTCGTGGCGGTAACGGCCTTCCACAGAAATAAGCACATACTGGCTTTCCAGATTGATACTGTCAATCTTGAAATCACCCTTGTCGCTGATAGTATGGGTATAGAATTCTCGACCGGTGGGTTCAAAATTGCCATCCTTCGAGGTTTCCCTGAGAATCACTTCGGAGCCCTTGATAAAAGGACCCTTCTGCGATACGCCAGCAATCTTCTTGTCGGCAATGGCGATAACGCCTTCCGCTTCTTCGCTTGTGCCAGAGGACTCCATATTGGAGCAGGCACCGAGTAGCGCCGTCAAAGCAAGAGCCCAGACCGCCCCTGTCTTTTTTTCGTTTAAATAGTGGTTCATCTTATACTCCTTTACCCAAATCGGTCGGGTTACAATTTAAATTTTCTGAGAGGGGGAAAAGCTGCATATTCAAGCGGCAGACCTTTTCCACTTTTTTGTCAGCCGAAACAATCGACACGATGCGCTTGCGGCACTCCGTGAGTTCTTCGACGACCTTTTCATAACTTTCGGCAGTCATCCCCATGGTAACGCCGCTAAAGTGGCGTTCCGAAATGGGCAACTTGTCCAGAGCTTCGAGCGCAAATTCGCCCATCTGGCGCAGCAGCGAATGCACTGCCACCGAAACCACCTTTAGGCGCCCCGTCGTAATCGAATGCGTCGTCTGGTGATAAATGCCCTTGGCATCTATCGTCAGGAATCCGGCATTCAAAAGGAATCGCAAGCTGCTGCTTACGTCAGCCGCCGAAATAGGCAACCGGCAAGCCTTCGCGATTTCGTGCGGTTTCGCCCCGGGCATCGCCACGGCCAATTCACGGACCACGGAATGTTTCCACGTTTCGTAGAACGTGTACATTTCGCTGCCCAGAATCTTCACGTGATGCGCAGAACTCAATGCCTCCATTTCTTCGAAGCATTTCTTTTTCTCTCGATCCGTCTTTACGTTTTCGTATCGAACCATCAAAACGAAGTAGTCGAACTCAAACCCCAGCAACCCCATTGCCAAGGCCGTTTTCTTTGCCCCTTCCTCCCGAAGGCGGGTCTTACCGTCGCAAACAAGCTTCAGGTACGACCCCGATGCGAAACCCGCAATCTTCGCAAACTCGCGCCATGTAAACGCCGAGGTGCGCTTGCGCTCGCGGTAGTAATCGAGTACATACTCGCGATAGTCCTTGTATTCAATAACTGATTTCATCATGACTATAAAATAGAATTTTAAAAACTGCCATGCAATATTTTTCTTAAAACAAAATTGACGTTTTTAAGCGAATTTAGCCACTTTGTATCCAAATGCAAAAATTTTTAGCAAACTATAAAACAAAGTTCAAAATCCATGAAACAAATTTTACATCAAACTTGGCATTCAAACGCCTGAAAAAAGCGTGTATATACAAGAATAGGGATTCTCTCTATTCGCTCGCGGGAGGCTTTCCCGAAAAAAAATGGAAAAAAACAAATGACAAGAGAAGATTTCGCAGAATTTCTCGGAAAACTCAAAGAAACCAAAGAAAAAGGGCAAGATATTGACGCATTCGTCAAGAAGTTTGAACACAGAAATGTGTATTTCTATAACGACGGCTGTATCAAAAAAATCCTTGCCAGCGAAAAGAACCTGATGCTCACGACAGACCTCATAAACGCAGCTTTGAACCTTATCGGTTCCGACCGCATTGATAATCCGAAACTCGTTAACCCGTTTATTCCTGGAGAATTGGGTTATCGCAGTACTGAACCGGACATTTTGCTGACGAACGATCGTAACGGGAACTTTCCTCGTGACCGAATTTCTATCGAGGTTCAACATGAGCACAAGTCCCTATTTAGGGAACGTTTGGTACTTTACGTCGCTCGCCTTACGAGCAATATGGTGAAAGCAGGGGAAATTCCGTGCCTTGATAATTTAAATGTGGTAAGTTTCCTGTTTTTTGATGCTTTTGCCGGCTCTCCGAACTACCGACAGACGGTTCAGCTGAAAAACCAAGAGCAGCGGATCTATTTTGACCGTCAGACAGTGACCTTAATTGAAGTAGCCAAGTTTCTCAAAAATCCCCAGAGATTTGCCAACGACAACAGCCGTCTTGCTCAGTGGCTCCGCGCTATCGACACACTGAACAACGAAGGCGATTTCAGCGAATTCGCAAACGATCCTGTATTCAATGTCTTGCAAAACGAAGTAAAATTGTGTAACTTTAGTGCGAGGTATCTTATGACTGTAGACATGAGTGACGTAGACAAGGCGATTGAAAGGTATGAAGAAAAGCGGGAAATCGCAAAGAAAATGCGCGATAAAAACGTTGACATTTCAATTATTGCCGAAACAACCAATCTTTCAGAAGAAGAGATTCGCGCATTATAACCACCCCAACCAAAAATTTCAGGCAGTCATTTGACTGCCTTTTTCATTTTATAATACACTTACCTATTCCCTTTCGCCCGATTATGCGACTTGCAGAGCATTTCGCAGTTAGCTCGATCGGTGGCACCACCTTTACTCCAAGCAGTCACATGGTCGGCATCCATATCAGCAAGTTTCCAAATTTTATTCTTATTTGCGTTATCGGACATAGCGCAGTATGGGCAGTTAGAAATACCCGCCGACTGCGCCTTGGCTGTCTGCACAGTATAAACACTTTTCTTCGTGGCTTCGTCAAACACGCGAATATTCAAGAGCTTTTTATCTACCTCACCACCGAGCACATACTCAAAGATCCCCTTGCGATCTTTCACATAGGGATCCGCATACAACGACATCACTTTATCATAAACGGTTTTGGGACTATAGGCGTTTTTATGATAGACTTCATAAAGCCTTCCCCATTCAAGCCCGCACATTTCGCTTTCCGTCATGTCAAAAACGCTTGACGCCCAATCAATGACCGTATTGAAATAGGTTTTCAGTTCGTCAATATTGGCATCACGGCGATGTTTCGCCATATAAGAGTCTTTCTTGGACAACTTATACTTTTTCGCTTCTTCTTCAGAAATCATTACTCCACTAACCCAATCAAGAGCAACGCTTAAAATTCCCTGGCGGTTCGGTTCTCCTCGTACATAAGTTTGCCACATCTGCACATTGGCATTCTTGGAATTGCTGAATTCAGCCTTGGCTGCCGTTACAAATGGACCCGAGAAAATGGCGTTCAACAATTCCTGTTCATTCAGCGGGACTCCCGCGATGTTTATGGTTTTGAACCACTCCTTGATTTCAGTTTCTTCACCCTCACAAACATAAACAAGTAATTCGTAGTCTTCAATCTGTTTCTGTTTTTCTGCAGGAAGCCCGGAGAAATACTGAGGTATGCCATTTGCATCCGCAACGCCAAACTTTCCCTTGACGAATCGTCCGATAGATGTAATTCGCTGTTGACCATCCAGCACTTCAAAATGCTCATCATCCACTTTGTTGAAATAGATAAGCCCTAGCGGATACCCCTTGAGCATAGAGTCTATGACTGCAACATCCTTTTTCCCATCAGCGTAGATGTAATTACGCTGATATTCCGGCTGAATTGTGAGTTTACCGGAGAGACCGAACAAACCTTTACCTTCGAGTTCGTTATAGACGAAACCTTCGCAGATATCTTTGACGGAGTATTTTCTGAGTTCTGTTTTCATAATGTATACCTACCCTTTTGCCTTGATTACAATACGGCAATAAAGTCTTTGGTATTCTCCATTTTCTTTTATATAGAAAGCAGGACCTCCTTGTTTCGCCTTAGGCAAATCTGCAGGCTTTGTTGTTGCAAGTTCCAGACTGATTCCCAAAATTTCAAATTGTTCTGGGCAATATTTATCCAAGAAAGAAATTGGCACACCCATTACACCTTTATAATCATTGGGGATAGCGTCAGTGTAAGGGACCTCAATAGCATCATAGTTATCGTAATGCAAATATCCTTTCTCTTTTATTTCTTTATGCCTAGAGAATTTAAGGTTCTGTTGCATAGACATCAAAGACAATGGTTCATGGCGCCGCCCATGTTCAACATTTGTAAACCAGCAACAATTTCTAAATTTCACAAGCCCTGTAGAATCATCAAAAACACCATTAGCATATTTTCCCGCATTAGCAGTGTCAATTACGCGGAAATAGGCATTCCCCGCATGAAATCCATTGCCAAGCCAGGCTTTGTTATCCTTTAATAGAGGAAAAACTTCTTTATATGTAATAGCATTCATATTGCCAACAATGACAAACTTTTTCCTAGCCTCCATAATCCATGCAAGAAATTCCCTAAATAAACTGAATGGCGGATTTGTTATGACAAAGTCTGCTTCATCACGCAACCGCTTGATTTCTTCAGAGCGAAAATCACCATCTCCTTCAAGATACTTCCATTCCAAATCTTCTATGTCAATCCGACCGTTCCTATTAGTGTCGTGATCAAGCGTAAAGATTTTGCCCTTGATTTTTGACTTATCCACATCAAACCAAGGGGCCTGCTGTTCAAACAAAGTCGGTTGCCAATCCATGACTTTATACTTTTTTGATTCTATCGCATAAGATGTCGAAATCAATTTCTTCAAGCCGAGCTTTTCAAAATTCTGCGCAAAATAGCGGGTAAAATTACTCCACTCCGGATCATCACATGGCAACAAAATCGTCTTATTCCGGAATACATTTTCATCGTATTCCAAGTAGGCATTCATTTCTTTTTCAATATCCGCAAACTGCGTGTAAAACTCATCATTTTTTGCGTCTTTAGCTTTGCTCAGCGATTCGTTTGCCATCGTGTTGCTCCATGCAGAGAGTGAACGAGTTCACTCCTGCTGGAGCTAAAAGCACGACGATTTCAATACGATACAAAAACCCGCAATCCCGAGCGGATACAATTCACCCAGGACACAATACACCCATGGCACTCATGGGTTAACGCGAGTATTCGTCTTATTCTCGTTGTAGAAAGTGTCGAAGTTTCAGACAGAGACAAGAGCATAACTCGGCGAGTTTGCTCTCATTCTATACAAAACCATGCTTTATCGATAAACAAAAAAGGCGTGGAGTTGAATGCATTTACCTGTCTGAGGCCTTCGACTGCCCACAACGAATAAACACAAACAACTCACGCCCCAAAAGGCCGTTTGCATTCAAGTAAATTGCAAAAGCAATAAACCATGTAGCAAAACGATGCGGCAAGCCATAGCTAGTCGCAGACGTGAGCGTTCGTCCTATTCCCGTTGTAGAAATTGTCGAAGTTTCAGACAGAGAATAAGAGAAAACCCTATTTTCAACGAATAATATAGATTATTACAACAATAAAACAAGAAGCCCCCGACAAAGTCGGGGGCGTTCTAATGTCACGGGGTGACACTCAGACTACGAGAGTCGAGAAATCATGTAACCTGCGCAAACTGCAGTACCGATCACGCCAGCCACGTTCGGGCCCATAGCGTGCATCAGCAAGAAGTTCTGCGGGTCATACTTGGCACCTTCCACCTGAGACACGCGAGCGGCCATCGGCACGGCGGACACGCCAGCAGAACCGATAAGCGGGTTCACGGGGTTCTTGGGAGTGCACTTGTTCATGATCTTAGCAAGGAAGAGGCCTGCAGCGGTCGAGAAACCGAAGGCCACCACACCCATAGCGATAATCATGAGGGTCTGCGGACGGAGGAAGATGTCGGCAGACATCGTGAGGCCCACGGAAGAACCGAGGAAGATCGTCACGATGTTCATGAGTTCGTTGGAAGAGGTCTTCACCAAGCGTTCGACAACGCCGGATTCCTTGAAGATGTTACCGAGCATGAGCATGATGATAAGAGCAGAAGCATCGGGCACCACGAGGATGCACACGATCATCACCATCACGGCAAACACGATGCGTTCGGCCTTGGACACCTTGCGCAGAGCCTTCATACGGATCTTGCGTTCCTTGTCGTTGGTCATGAGGCGCATGATAGGCGGCTGAATCAGCGGAACGAGGGCCATGTAAGTGTAAGCTGCCACGGCGATAGGTCCGATGAGGTGCTTTGCTAATTTGTTTGCAGTAAAGATGGAGGTCGGACCATCAGCACCGCCGATGATACCGATAGAGGCTGCTTCACCGAGAGTAAAGCCACCGAAAGCCACAGCGCAGAACATGGTCGCAAACACGCCGAACTGAGCGCCACCGCCAAGAAGCAGTGTACGCGGGTTAGCGATAAGCGGTCCGAAGTCCGTCATGGCGCCCACGCCCAAGAAGATGATGGGCGGGAAGAGTTCCAGGTGGATACCCTGGCTGATGTAGTAATAGAGGCCAGCCGTCGGGGTAAACATACCTTCGATGCTCCAGCCACCATCGTAGAATCCCGCACTCGGGATGTTCACCGCCAGTGCGCCGAGAGAAATCGGCAAGAGCAACAGCGGCTCGTACTTTTTGACAATCGCCAAGTACATCAGGACGAAACTCACGATCCACATCACGATCATCGAAGGGGTGACGTATGCGAATCCGGTGTCGCCTGCGAACTCAACGACCGAATTTAAAAGAGAACTCATTTATCTGTACCTCTTAGGCGATGGTCATGAGAGTCTGGCCGTCGACGACAGTGTCGGTTTCCTTGACGGCAATGGAGTTCACGGTGCCGGCGCACGGAGCGACGACCGGGTTTTCCATCTTGAGAGCTTCGATGATAGCCACTTCCTGGTTGGCAGCGACGGTGTCGCCGACCTTGACCTTCAGTTTGAACACGGAGCCAGCGAGCGGGCTCTTGACTTCGGTACCACCGGCAACAGCAGGAGCGGCGGCAGGAGCAGCGGCAGCGACCGGAGCGGCAGCAGGAGCAGCGGCAACGGCGGCATTGGAATCAAGAACTTCTACTTCGACATCGTAGGTCTTGCCTTCGAAACTGATACGGACGGTTTTCTTCATTTTGATATTTCCTGGCTTAAAAGCCTGTTGAGTTTTAAAAGTTTACCTTACTTGACGATCGTCCAAGCAGGAGAGTTAATGTTTCTGTAAGCAGTCACGCGGCAGGGCTGACCGATAGCCTGGGTCGCCGCTGCGGTCACGAGGGCGAGGAACTGGTCGTTGCTCATGCCCGGGTGTTCTTCGAGGGCTGCCACGGCGGCAATGCCGAGGAAAGCCTGGAGCTGCTTGTTGGTGAAGCCCGGATGAACGCTCTTGGCGTTCGGATCCCAGTCGCAGTGGGCAGGACCGATGGTCACCGGTGCTGCAGCGGCGGGAGCGGCGGCCGGAGCAGCCTTAACTGCAGGTGCCGGAGCCTTGTCCTTGTTGAGGCCGAGCTTGGCCATAATGAAGTTCATGAGGTAGCAGAGCACCGTGAGGCCCACGATGACGCACATCACCACGATAAGACCGGTTGCCTGGAATTCGATTAAGGAGCCGATACCGAAGGTGTCGGAGTCACCCTTACAACCCTGTTCGGTCGAGAATTCGCCCTTGCAGTAGGTCGAGCCCAGCTTGGCCTTGGCGATCGGGAGCACCTTGTGGCCGCCAGCGTTTTCGATAGAATCGCGAACGTCGCGTGCAAGAACTGCCTGATCGTAGGTCTTATAGAGAATCGAATGGTTACCAGAGTGGTTTTCCACGATCTTGTAAACCATGTCGTCATTCATACCCGGCATAGAAAGCTGCTCCTGAACCTGAGCGGCATCGGAGGGGAGCATGAGTCCGAGTTGTTCATCGAACTTGCCCTTCACCTTTGCTGCAGGCTTCGAAGCAACGAGAGCCGGCTGCTGCACTTCCTGGGCCGGAGCGGCGGGAGCCACTTCCTGAGCTTCGGGTGCATTGGTCTGTGTTTCGTTCATATTGGATTCAATCCATTCTTTTGGGTTTCTGTTTTGTAAAAATCAGCGACGAAAATTTAGAAAAAGCGGCGTTTGGATAACGCCGCCGAAAGCTACATCACCCCAGTTTCGAGGCCTTTTACGGGGATATAACGAACCGAGCCGTCGGGTGAGATAATGATGGCCACGCCGGCCATGTAATTCACCCATTTCCATTTTTCGTAAAAGCGCACATTCGCATGCCCATTTGTCGTGTAGGCAAGCAGCGGGACAACCAGGTAATCGTGCGAAACCAAGAAGCTCACACGCCCCATTCTGCCCAAATTCGCCAGAATTTCGTTTTGCAGCAGTTCCTCACTGCGCGTTTCCAAGTCATAGAATACATCCGGGTAGGCCCCTAAAAAGGCGTACTTGGAACACACCACCCAGCCGCCGCCATCGGAATTCGAATAGCTTTCGAATTTCACGCTGTCTTTCATGTACCAGTCACCATCGAGGCCGGGAAGGATATCCAAGCTGTACTTGGATTGCCCATAGCCCAAGGCAATGTTTTCGCAGGTTTCCTGGGTGCGAGTATAGCCCGAATAGCCGAAATAAAAGGTTTCCTTATTCACGGCGGCAAGACGCTTTCCCAAATCCTGGGCGTACTTTTTTCCGTTGTCGGTCAAGTGACCCTTTGCGCCCGTTTCGCCGGTGCGTTCGCTATGGCGAATAATGAACACAACCTTTTCGTCGGCGGCCAAGTTCGCATAAACCTCGACCAAGTCGGTAAAGCCATCGGCTTCTTGCGGGGTGGCAAGGCGCCAGGCGCCGGCATCGTAAATGTAATAGTTGTCATGGATGACGCGCCCTTCGCGGATTTCACGGTCGTATTCACCCGGGCCAAAGCCCACCGTATCTTTTTCCATGGGCTGCGCAAGGCGCCACTGGAATCCATTTGCATCGCAAATAAAACGCACCGCCGAATGATCCGACGTTTCGTAGTCATTTGCAAAGTAAGCACTCTGTCCCTGATTCACATAAGTCACTGTGCCCGCATTCACTTCGGTGCAAGTTTCAAACGCATAAGCCAGCGGAATAAAGCCGCGCATGTAGCCTTCAAAGTTCGGCACGTTCCCGCCGTAGGCAGACGTTACGTTGTTTCGAATTTCGCCATAACGCCAGTTGCTATCGAGGCCTACAATCCAGTCGGCAATTTGGATTTTCCCATTAGGGTCATTCCACACGCCATCGCCCTTCAGGTCTTCACCCAAAGTGCCGATAAAGTTCTGCGTTTCCTCTTTGCTCAAGCGGCTCTGTACCATCGCCGCAATGGCAAGCAGTACGCCATTAGAATCCATCGCATACTGCAGGGAATCTACGCCGAACGCCGCGAGCGTTTCGTACTTGGCGCGTTCCACCGCAGAATCCAACGGGACATGGTTCATCAAGTGCTGATCCACTCGAGGACGCGCCAACAAATCCAATATATTGTTCACGCTAACGGAATCAGTAGAATCGGCTGCCGCAATCCGTTCTTCTAGAATTTCAAAGACATAGAGGGGCGCTTTGATTGGCTCAAGCACTTGAACCGCCTGAGTATCAGGCTTTACCTCTGTCGAGCCCTCATTTGCTGCATCGCCTCCATTTACGGCGCCGCCATTATTTTCTGCACTGCACCCCAGCATGAACAGGGTTGCAAATAAAACACCCACCAAACATTCCACACACCACTTCTTTTTTACCATTAACCTACCATTTTACATTGTCCCTGAATCAAGGCCCTTTACCGCGTAAAACACCCTGGTTCCATCGGGTTTGAATACGATTGCGATTCCCCCGAGGTAATTCAGCCAATGATTCGTAGAATTCAAGTGATACTTCAAATCGATTTTTCGGTCTGAAGCATACACCACCAAAGGCATCATCACCAAATCATGCGACACAAAGAACCCTACTTGCTTTCCCGAATTTTCAAAGGCGGGAATCACATGTTCTTCCAAAAGTTCCGAGCTACGTTCTTCCAAGTCATACATGGCATCGGCAAAGCCGCCTTCGTACGCCCACATCGCCGTAAACTTCCAGCCGCCCCCGTTTTTATCGCGGACGTCCTTGTAAGCGGAATCGTTCTTTATGAACCAATCGTCGTTCAGCGCCGGAATCGTATCGGCAAGCGTATCGAGTTCGCCGCGGCCCTTGGCAATATTGTTGTTCGTCTGGTGCGCACGAATAAATTCAGACGCTCCGTAATACACCTCGATATCGCCCTTAACGGAATCACGATTGATGGAATCTCTCTGGAGCGATTCCCCGAGTTTAAACGCCTGCCTTATGCCATTTTCATTCAGCGGGCCCGTCCTAGAATAATCGCTGCCACGTTCGGCATGGCGCAAAATGACAATCAACTTTTCTGTATCGGCCAAATTCTTGACGACCGTCTGGACCGGAGTAAAGTCTTCCACATGAGAATCGTCGATATACTTGCGGTTCCAATCGAACTTGCTAGCAAGACGCCAGAAAAGCGTATTCTTGTCGCAAATGTAATCGCGAAGTTCACCGTTAATGGTCGCAGACTTGATCACGCCCGAATTCAGGGTGTTGCATTCGCCAAAATAATGTTCCGGCCCGTACGTAACAACCGAATCAATCACGTTCACGCTATCCTTGATATACAAGGAATCAATCACATGGACACTGTCTATGATATGAATACTGTCGATTACGTTGATGGCACTGTCGATAATATTCAGACTATCGACCACATGAATGCTATCCAGAACATTCACACTGTCGATCACGTTGACAACATCAATTACATTGACGCTATCCCTAACGCTTACGCTATCGATGATGCGCACGCTGTCGCGCACCACCACCGAATCTCGAACAACTGTTTCTGTATTATCGGTTGCGCTCGTTGTTTCATCACAACCACAAAGGAGCAGTAGCGCTGCCCCCATTACTCCCATCCAATTTTTTAGGTTCATTTTCTCTCTTCTTTAACCTACAGTTACATCGTCATCGTGCCGGATTCCAACCCTTTCACGGGCACATAACGAATCTTTCCATCGCTTCCCATAATAATTGCAAGGCCCGCCAAGTAGTTGATCCATTGTTTGGTATCAAAGTAGCGCAGGTTCACCTTCTTGTCGGTGAAGTACGCCGTGAGCGGAACCACAAACATGTCATGCGAAATGAACACACCCACTTTCTTCACTTTCGCAAATTCAGGTTTGATTACTTCGGTAATATACTTTTCGCTGTATTCTTCAAGATCGTAGTAAGCGTCAGTGTAGTCGCCCTTGTACGCATACTGCGAAGCCACGACCCAGCCGCCGCCATTGTTGCTCTTGTACTGTTCAAGCTTACTGTTGTCCTTCACGTACCATTCGCCGTCAAGGTTTTCGTTAGTATTCTTTTCAATGCCCGACATACCGGCACCAAGTGCGATGTTTTCACAGGTTTCAAAGCTACGAGTATAAGTCGAATTTGCAAAGTAGATGTCTTCGCCCTTGAACTTTTCGCCCACGCTCTTCGACTGGGCCTTACCATCGTCGGTCAAGTGGCCGTTCTTGCCGGTGTCATCGCCGCGCTTGGCGTGGCGCAAGAAGAAGATGACCTTTTCGCCCGACTTCAGGCTCTTGTACACATCTTCGATGTCTTCGAATTCCTGAATGTCGTCGCTTGTCGCGGCACGCCACTTCTTGTTTTCATCGTCGTAAACGTAGTACTTTTCTTTATCGACGCGGCCATTCTTGATTTGGCCCGGATATTCTCCCTTGCCGTAACCATAAGTGTCCTTTTCGACAGCGGTAGCGGCGCGCCATTCATGTGTATTGGCATCGCAGATAAAGCGGACCGTCGGACCCGGCTGATCGTAGCCGCCCCCGCAGAAATAGGCGCTCAGGCTGTTCGAAATGCAAAATACCGAATCGGCTTTCTGCGCATTGCAATCACCAAAGTTATAGGCTCTGGACCAGAAACGCTTCAGGTGCTTTTCAAAGTCGGGGACCTCGCCCATATTCCAGCTGGCGATGTTATTGCGAATCGTTGCGTAAGAACCGCTGGTATCGAGCACCATGAGCCAGTCTGCCAGGTCAGCCTTGGCGTTGTTGTCGTCCCAGTTGCCGTTACCCTTAATGCGGTCGGCAATACCCGCGGCATAAGAAGTCATCTCGGAACCCGAGCCCTTGCGCTGCATCATGATAGAAATGGCAAGCAAGGCGCCACTGTATTCGTCACCATCAAAAAGTCCAATATCTTCGGCAGCACGACCATCGGTCGTGAGCGTCTGCTGCTGTTGCCCACCAAAGTTCCAGCCGCCAAAGCCACCGCCGTTTCCGCCACCAGTGCTACTGGAGCCCGAAGACTTATCCCACTGGATTTCAAAGCTCGAAAGGATTTCACGCAGGGCCTGAGCCTTGACGGCGCGAATCGGCTGGTTGTTGCCGCTGTTTTCCACGAGCTTAAGCACACGACCCGCTTCCATGTGGGTCAGGATATTCACGTTCACCGTATCTTTTTCGGTCACGTCAACCACGGCTTCGAGAGTCACCGGCTTAGAAGAAAGCCCGCCCGTCAGTTCACTGCGGAAATAGCCGTTAGCCTTCACACGCAAATAGGGCGACACATAGTCTACGCTGTCAAAGCTGTAGTTACCATCGCCATTCAAAATACAAGTCTTGTGGGTACGCTTGGAATCTGCCAAATGTTGCGTACTGTCAAGTTCGATCAGCTTAATAGATGTACCGTAGCGGAACGGGCCCTTTTCGGCAACGCCCACCAAGTGGGCCCCCACAATGCGCGGTTCTGCCGTATCGACGGCGGCTGTATTGACGGTGTTACCGCCACCAAAGCCCCACGGCGAGGTGCCACCACCCGAGCTTGAGCCCTTGTCGTCATCTTCATCTTCGACACCCGTGTACATCTTGCCATCGCGGCAAGAAATTCCCGTGGCCTGAGAGACCTCTTCCGAAGGAACCCACTCGCCCGCCAGGCAGAAATACAGAACGTTTTCGCTCTTGACCAGGAAGGATTCGCCCTCGCTTTGGGCAGTACATTCCGGCAAGGCATCTACATCGACCACAGCCGTGGAATCTTCAATAACCGGATCTTCAATACCGACAACCGCACCCGTGGAGGAACTCGACGTGTTCGGATTGTCTGGGTCACTCAGATTGCCCGATTCACCCGGTTTGTCCGAATCCGCAGCACTCGAAATGGGGCGGCCCAAAGAATCTCGTTGGACTACAGCGCTAGAGTTTTTATCCCCGCGATGGGAGCCACTACCGCTGGAATTAGGATCGTCATATTCGTCATCATATTCATCGTCAGGATCATATTCTTCATTCGAAGAAGACGAACTACCGGAACACGCCTGCAAAGAGAAGGCGAACCAAGCAGAGACTATAATCCAAAATAGGCGATTCATATTCGTCGTTCCTAAAATTATTCGCAATATAACAAGAAACTACTTTATTTTCAACGAAAAAGCCAACAGAATCTACCAAAGACACCCGCCAAAACAGGGGCAATGAGTAGAATCACAAAAAAACTGCAAAAACGGAACTTTTTAGCGCATTTTTCCGGTTTCGAGGAACCTAGAATGCATCTCGAATGCCCTATCAAGGGCAAGAGGCATATGAACGGCCTTGGCGTGCTTTAGGCTGTATTCCAAGAAATCGGTGAGCGGTTCGCGGAAATCCGGATGGGCGCAATTCTTGATAATGAGTCTTGCACGGTCTTCTGCCGAAAGGCCTCGCAAGTCAGCAAGTCCCTGTTCCGTCACAAAGACCATGGTGTCGTGATCCGTCTGGTCCACGTGACTCACGTAAGGCACAATGGAACTGATGGCACCGTTCTTGGCCACCGACGGCGTCAAGAAAAAGCCCAAGTAGCAGTTGCGGGCAAAGTCCGCCGAGCCACCGATTCCGTTCATCATCGAAGAGCCTGTCACAAGGCTGCTGTTCACATTTCCAAAAATGTCGGCTTCAAGCGCCGTGTTCATGGATATCACGCCCACGCGACGAATCACGTCGGGGCTGTTGCTCACTTCTTGCTGGCGAAGCACCAGGTGCTTTTTCCAGTCCTTGGCGTTTTCCACGAATTCCTTCTGGGCGTTTTCAGACAAAGTAAGAGCCGTACCCGAAGCGACACCGAGTTTGCCCTTTTTAAGGAGCGGCAGCACCGCCTCTTGAATCACTTCGGTATACAGGTCGATTTGGCCCAGGCGATCGTCGCAGGACATGGCGTTCAGAACCGCATTGGCCACCTTGCCGACGCCACTCTGGAAGGCCATTCCCTTGGGAAGCCGGCCCTTTTTCTCTTCGAAGCTGATAAAGTCCAAAATACGCTGACCGATGTTGGTCGAGATTTCATCCGGTTCTACAAAGGGGCTCACTTCGTCGAGTCTAGAGGTTTCGACAATGGCAACGACCTTATTCGGGTCGATCTTGACGAATTCGGAACCCACGCGGTCGCCGGCGCTGTAAATGGCGAGCGGCTTTGCATGGGGCGGAAGTTCGGGCAACGCCACATCGTGGATTCCTACAAAGGAATCGCCAAAGCGGGTGTTCAATTCCAAGATGATTTTCGGCGCCATCTCAAGGTAAGTGACCGAATTTCCGCCCGATGTCGACAGACATACCCGACCGTCGCTCATAATGGCAGAAACTTCGACAATGGCGACCGTCGGGGCAGGCAAAGCCCCCGTACGCACCAGGTAACCCATCTTGCCCAAGTGTGCGTCGATATACTTGATTTCGCCTGCGTTAATCGCCTTACGCAGACTCGGATTGCTCTGGTAAGGCATCCTGAGCGATACCGCCTGCGCCCGAGCTAAAGCCCCGTCGCAGCTGTCGCCAGTGGAAGCTCCCGAAAAAAGCGTAACCTTGAAAGGCTTGCCTGCGGCATGTAACTTTTCGGCACGCGCGGCCAAAGCCGTGGGCACTTCCTTGGGGTAACCCGCCAAGGTAAATCCAGACACTCCCAGCACATCCCCATCGTTAATCATTGCCGCGGCATCGGCCGCCGAGCACTTCTTATCGTTAATCCAAGTCATGCGCAAAAAATAAATACTTTTTTATTTAATTGAGACAGGAGATCCCCGATCAAGTCGGGGAAGACACGCAACAAAGGCCATTCATTTTTTTATTTTCAGTCCGTGAAGCATTTCATCAAATACAACTTGATTGGCGTCATGAACACCCTCATTACCCTGGCATCGGTCTGGGTAATGCACCAGCTTTTAGACTGGAACCTGGAACTTTCCAACTTTCTCGGGTTCATTTTCGGCGCCATCAACAGTTACCTGATGAACCGAATCTGGAATTTCAAAAGCCATAACCGCAAGCGTACCGAAGTCATCCGGTTCATTATCGTTTTCGCGGCAGCCTACCTCTTGAACCTCGCCACCCTCGAAGCGACTGTTTACGCCTTGAACACCGCCTGGTGCAAGCCGTTTACCGACTTCATTTCACAATTCATGAAGCCCGGATTCTTTGCAAACATTGTCGCGAACGGCGTATACGTCGTTGCAAGCTTTACGCTTTATAAAAAGTGGGTTTTTAAGAAATAAATCAAAAAAAACGCTCGCCGTTGGCGAGCGTTTTTAATTTCGGTTTAAGAATTCCGATTAGAACGGTACGAGTTCAACACGGCGGTTCTTGGAGCGGCCCTTCTTCGTCTTGTTGTCGGCGATCGGCTTGTCGGAGCCGAAGCCCACGGCGCGAACGCGGTCAGAAGAAATACCGTTCTGGATGAAGTAATCCACCACCACCTGGGCACGATCCTGAGAGATCTGCTTGTTGATTTCTTCGGAGCCCGTATTGTCGGTATGACCCTGGACTTCGATATTGGCGGTGCTGAACTTCTTCATGAGTTTCACGATGTTGTTCAGGGTCTTGTAACTTGCCTTGGTGAGCTTCTTGGAGCCGCTCTGGAAGTTGATACCCTTCTTCAACTGTTCCAAGTCTTCAGCCTTGTTGAGCGGGCAACCCTTCTTGTCGATACGCACGCCTTCGAGGGTGTTCGGGCACTTATCGAGGAAGTCAGCCACGCCGTCCTTGTCGCTGTCGACCGGGCAACCAGCGGTGTCAACGGCAGCACCCTTCGGAGTATCTGCGCACTTGTCGAGACCGTCGTACACGCCATCCTTGTCAGCGTCAGCAGCGCAACCCAGAGAATCAACAGGCACGCCAGCCTGAGTATTCGGGCACTGGTCAATACCATCAGGTACGCCGTCCTTGTCGAAGTCGAGCGGGCAACCGGTATTGTCAACATTCAAGCCGGCCTTGGTATCCGGGCACTTGTCCAAAGCATCAGGCACGCCATCCTTGTCGGCATCGGCCGGGCAACCGGTAGAATCAACAGCTACGCCCTGCTTGGTGTTCGGGCACTGGTCAGCGGCATCCGGAATTCCGTCGCCGTCGAAGTCACCTTCGCAACCTTCGGCATTAACCTGGGCACCTTCGCGGGTATTGGCGCACTTGTCCAAAGCATCGGGCACGCCATCCTTGTCGGCGTCAGCCGGGCAGCCGAGGGTGTCAACAGCGAGGCCAGCAGCAGTGTTCGGGCACTTATCAAATGCGTCGGCAACGCCGTCCTTGTCAGCATCAGCCGGGCAACCCGTTTCGTCAACCGGGAGACCAGCAGGCGTATTTTCACACTTGTCGAGACCGTCGTAGACGCCGTCCTTGTCAGTATCCTTCGGGCAACCCACATCGTCGGCCTTCACGCCTTCGGCAGTGTTCGGGCACTTGTCGAGAGCATCAGGAACGCCATCCTTGTCGAAGTCCGGTTCGCAACCGAGAGAATCAACGCTTGCGCCACCGCGAGTATTCGGGCACTTGTCAAGACCATCAAAAATGCCATCCTTGTCGGAATCCTGCGGGCAACCGAGGGAATCAACCACAGCACCGGCCGGAGTCTTTTCGCACTGGTCCTTGGCATCAGGTACGCCATCGGCATCGCTGTCGGTCTGTACGTCCTTGACATTGCCACCAAAGCGCCAAGTAAGGGATGCAGTCACAGCAACCGTCGGAGTCGGGGCGTAGCCGTAGCTGACGTTACCCTCAGAACTGCTGTGACGGACAGTCTGGTACTGCACATTCTTCATTTCTTCGTCTCTATCGTAGCCAAGGTTAGCCAAGGTACGAATGGCAATATCGGCACCCAAAGCGAGGTCGATGTGCCACGGCAAGTGGAAACGGAGACCAGGAGTCAAGAGCATCGGGTCGTCCATCGGATCGCGACGGTAGGCACCGTCTTCGATACGCATTTCGCCAGAGAATTCCGTGAAGATATCCAACCAGTCGGTCGGCATCACGTTCAAGCCCGTGCCATAAACCAAGGTATTGGAACCCTTGTCGGCATAGACAAAGCTTGCATGGGTGTTCCACAAGACCGGCACACCAAGTGCACCGAAGTTCAAGGAGAGAACCACCGTTCCGGCAAAGTTAATTTCGTTAGAGGTATACGGGTTGGTGTTGCCACCGTCATCGTTCAAGTACCAGGCATGACGCGGACGAATGCCCACATTTTCATCACCGGTCGGGAAATAGACATCACCCTGGATAGCGAGGCCAAAGAAACTCTTGGAATCGCCCACGAGACCGGCCTTCAACCAAACGTTCAGGTCGCCACGGCTAGCCTTCCAGATATCGCCTTCGCCATCGCCCTTCAAGTTGGCATGATCATAGTACAGCGGAAGAGCCACACCGAGGTCAATGAAATCCTTCAGACCAATTGCAGCATGGACATTACCCGAAAGAGTACCTGCCGTACCATGGAAAGAACGTTCCTTATTTCCCTGGTTGATCACGCCACCACGAGATTGAGACCATGAATCCGTAGAGACATCTCCACCCGTACCGAGTTCAATACCCCACTGACCCAACGTGTAAGCGTTGTGTTGATGTATACCGGAAGTTCCACCCTGAAGCCCAGACTGGGCAAAGGCAAGACCGCCAGCGACTAGTGATAAAGCAATGACTTTTTTCATTGTATCCCTCGCATGTCTTTATTACATTTTGTTCTCAATGTAGTATTTTTGCCCAATTAAAGCCCAGTGTGACGCCGCTCACACTCCAAAAAGTGTTTAAAAAATGTAGAATGCAACCAAAAGTTTATATAAAACATCAAAATAGCGATTATGGACCCAATTTTATCTATACAAAATATCCGCCGCGACTTTAAAATGGGCGACGAGACGGTCCACGCGCTGCGCGGAGTTTCTTTCGACATCTACCCCGGTGAATTCGTGACCATCATGGGCACCAGCGGTTCCGGCAAGTCGACCATGCTGAATATTCTGGGTTGCATGGACAAGCCGACCTCCGGCGAGTACATTCTAGACGGACAACATACCGAAAAACTGAAGCGCGATGCGCTCGCCAAAATTCGCAGCAAGAAACTCGGATTCGTTTTCCAGAGTTACAATTTGCTCAGCCGCACTACAGCTATCGAAAATGTAGAACTCCCCCTGTTATATAATTCCAGCGTGTCTGCCGCAGAACGCCATCGCCGTGCCATCGAGGCATTAAAAATGGTCGGACTCGAAAGCCGCATGAACCACTTGCCGAACCAGCTTTCGGGCGGCCAGCAACAGCGAGTCGCCATTGCACGTGCCCTGGTGAACGATCCTGTCATCATTCTCGCCGACGAAGCCACCGGAAACTTGGATACCCGCACCAGTTACGAAATCATGATGATTTTCCAGGAGCTGAATCGCCAAGGAAAAACCATCGCCTTCGTGACGCATGAACCCGACATCGCCACCTTTAGTGGGCGCACCATTACGCTGCGTGACGGGCTCCTTAAGAAAGACGTGAAGAACGAAACCGTGCAAGACGCCAAGGCAGCCTTCGAAGCCCTCCCTCCACCGGAAACGTTTGAGGAGGAATAATGTCACCATTTACTCTTATAAAAATTGCACTCAAAGCTTTGCTCCGTAACCGCATGCGCACCTTCCTTTCGGTGCTCGGCATCGTGATTGGCGTCGCGGCGGTGATTGCCATGGTCGCCATGGGCGAAGGCTCCCGAATTTCTATCAAGGAACAGATGACTGCGATGGGTTCGAACGCCATCATTATCATGCCGAATCGTGACCGCCGCGGCGGCGTGCAGCAGGAATCCACCAGCGAACTCCTCGAAGAAGCCGATATCATCGCTATCCGCGAAAACGCTACCTACATCAACGGCGTTTCCCCGATGATGACTGTAGGCGGGCAGGCGATTGTCGGCAACAACAACTCCCCCACGACCTTGAGCGGCATTTCTGCCGACTACCTCAAGATTCGCAACTACGAAATCGAAGACGGCGTCATGTTCGACGACGTCACGGACCGTATGTCCAAAGTCTGTGTGATCGGGCAAACCGTTGTCAAGAACCTGTTCCCTGAAGGCGACCCGATTGGCAAGACCATTCGCTACAAGAACATTCCCCTGAAAGTCATCGGCACCTTGAAAGCGAAAGGCTCCGGCGACTTCGGGCAAGACAACGACGACGTGATTTTCACGCCTTACCAAACGGTGATGCGCAGGTTTTCTGCCACCACAAATATCCGCCAGATTTTTGCAAATTCTATTGGCGAAGGCTACGCCGAAAAGGCGACCGAAGAAATCATGGGAATCTTAAAGGAACGCCGCGGCTGGACAAAGCCCACCGACCCGTTCCGCGTGTTTACGCAAGAAGAAATGATTCAGACCATCACGAGTACGTCTGACATGATTTCTCTGGTGCTCACGATTATCGCAGGTATTAGTTTGTTTGTAGGCGGTATCGGTATCATGAACATCATGTATGTTTCTGTCACGGAACGCACCAAAGAAATTGGCCTGCGTATGGCTATCGGTGCCCGCGGTAAGGACATTATGTTTCAGTTTTTGTTTGAATCGGTGATTATCAGCCTACTCGGGGGCATTATCGGGATAGCACTCGGCATTGCCGCCTCCGAAATCGTGAAAATCGCCTTCAACATGCCCATGAGCGTGTCTGTTACCAGCGTGATCGTGAGTTTTGCCGTATGCTTTGCAACAGGCGTATTTTTTGGCTGGTACCCCGCCCGCAAGGCAAGCCGACTTGACCCGATTGAAGCCTTAAGGTTCGAATAAAATGCAAAATAACGCAACCGCAATCAATAGTATGTGATTCAAACTACAGAATCTTACATTTTGCTTGCAGAGTTTTAAAAACGGTGCTATATTTCCTCCATAATATATGGAGGACTTATGCGTCTAAAAAAACATGCAGGGGTTATGGCATCTACCCTGGCAGCACTTTCTGCTTCTACAGCTTTTGCCGCCACCACCCCATACGACCTGATTCGACCGACTTGGCCTTTGAGCTGGGATGCGAAGGTTTTCGAGAATTTCGACACGACGGTTACGAAGAAACACAACGTCTTGAACATTCCCGCCACTCCCGAAAGCTTCAAGGCGGGCGCCCTGTTGCCTAACGTCTTGGACCAGGCCTACTACGACGCCATTAACTCCAAAATTTCGCCGATCCGCGTGAACCAGGCAGGTTACCTGAAGAACGATACGGAACGCCAGTTCTACTATGTAGGCTCCAAGGCTACCGAATTCGAAGTCGTGGATATTGACGGTAAGTCACTGAGCACCAAGGTGACCGGAACCTTTACTGAAAGCGAAACCGTAACCCAAAGCGACTGGACCATTATCGCCGGCACGGACAACGCGACAAACGACAAGCAACGTTACAAGGTTGAAATTACCGGACCTTCCGGCAAAATCTTTGTCGGTAAAATTCCGCAAAGTGTACCTACCGACAAGCGCTTGCGCATCAAGGTAGGCGACGATATTTCGAGCACCTTTATTATCAGCGACGACGTTTACACCATGGCAAAGGATGCCTCCCTCAAGTTCTTAGGTATCCAGCGTAGCGGTAATTCCGAATCGTGGTTCCACGGTCCGAGCCACGTGAAAGACGGTGCAGGCAAGGTGGTAAACGACCTCATCAATGTCACCCCGGAACTCGCTTCGAAAGAAGGCGCTCTGGAAGGCGGCTGGTACGATGCAGGCGACCACCTGAAGGAATCCCAGACACAGGCGTTCGCCTTTATGGCTTTGGCGGTGATGTCTGCCACCAACCCCGCTAAAGATGTCGACCACTACGCCTACAATCAAGGTGAATTTGTAAAGACCGACGGAATTCCCGACGTCTTGCGCGAGGCCGCACACGGTGCAGACTTTTTCTTGAAGGCTTACAAATTTGCCAACGGAGTCATTGACGATATGCCGGTTTCCATAGGAAACTTTGGTAGCGATCATGGCTGGTGGGGACGCCCGGAAGCTCAAGACTATTTGAACGTAGAAAATCGCGGAGGCCCCGCCGAACGAGATGTGCGACTCGGCGAACTCGGTTCCAACATTTCTGGCGAAATCGCTGCCGGTCTTGCCATTTTAAGTAAAGAATACGCCACCTATGACAAAGATTTCGCAAAAGCCTGCTTGACGGTCGCCGAAAAGATGTATGACTTCGCCAAGAGCCTCGCTCAAGGCAAAGACTCATACGACAACGGCAAGCCCTTCAAGAACAATAAAGCGCCCACATTCTACTCCAGCGCCTACAACGGCAACAACGAATTCGAAGACGACTTGGCTCTCGCCTCGGTCGCACTCCTTTACGCTACCGGCAAAAAAGAATACGCCGACGACATGATCCGCGCAAAGGATCTCTTCAAAAGCCAAGCTACTGGTACCGGAGCAGGATACTTTGAAGGCGGCTGGTTCTCTACCACCGAAAAAGGCATGTTAAAAAGCGCCAAGAACACCGGCTGGGCAAATGCACACACCTACGCTCTGTACGCCTTGTACAAGTTGATTCTAGCAGACAAGACCAAGGCTACAACCGATTACGGGCTTTCTGAAGAAGAACGCTTAGCCGCTATCGAAGACTGCCTTGCCGACATGATTTACAATCTAGGCGATGTAAGCGAAGGTACAGCATCGATCGTTCTCCCGACTGGTGACGTTGGCTACAAAAACAATACGATCAAGTATGACCCGACCTGGTACACCATGCAGACAGACCAAGCCTGGATTTTCAACCATTATCAAGTCGGAAATATCTTTGAAGTACTTGCCTACGCCGATGTCGCTGCCGATATCGAAAAGCAGGGCATTACGCTCCCGACTTTGGCTAGCACAGGTCTTAAGGCTAGTGAAATGCGCCAGCTCGGAATCAACCAGCTGAACTACCTAGTTGACCCTTAAAAAGTCACTTCGCGAGCGCAGGATAAGGAGGTTCGCCGTTTTTATTCACCCCTTCCCGGCAAAGGAAGCAACAGTATAGCC